>JBBRNU010000221.1:0-7084 GCA_038230115.1 Chthonomonadales bacterium
CGCTCGCCGCGCCGCGCGCCACGATTTTCTGCTGAAGGGCCGGGCCAAGCCGCGCGCCGACGCTTTCAAAATTACCGTTGCCCAGATTGCGGAAGATCAGCGGGCGTTGGCGGTACTCCACTTCCTTTTGCACTTCCTGCACGTCATCGTCCACGTGGCCGTTCGCCACAAACAAATCGGGCCAGCCGTCGTTGTCCACGTCCACGAAAAAGCACCCGAACGAGAGCGACAGCAGACTCGGCTGCATCAGGCCGGACTGCGGGGCGACATCGCGAAAAACGCCGTTTTCGTTGTGGTACAGCGACAGCCCCTGGTTGGAGAAGTTGCCGATAAGCAGGCTTTCGCGACCCTTCCGGTCGTAATCGCAGGCGTCAATACCCATCGCGCCGCGCGCCGCCCCGGTATCGCCATACGCCACGCCCTGCTCAACCCCGACTTCCTTGAAGGTTCCGTTGCCTTCGTTATGGTACAGATAGTTCGGCTCGGTATCGTTGGCGAGGGCGAGATCGGGCCAGCCGTCCCCGTCGTAATCGCAAATCGCGATGCCCAGCGATTTGCCCTGCAGCTTGCGCCCGTCCGCGGTCGTCAGCAGCCCGGCTTTTTTCGAGACGTTCGTAAATTTGCCGCCGCCCTCGTTATGGTAAAGCGCGACCTGCTGCCCCTCGTACTGCTGCGGCGTGCCATAAGTCGGATGCCCGTTGCGCGGAAACTCGATGTCGAGATTGGGCGACCACTTCACGTAGTGGCAGACGACGAGATCGAGTTTGCCGTCCTTGTCGTAATCCACCCATGCCGCGCTCGTACTCCAGCCGCCGTCCCCCACGCCCGCTTTCGCCGACACGTCGGTAAAATGCCCGCCGCCGTCATTGTGGAAAAGGTGGTTGCCGCCCAATCCCGTGACGTACAAATCGGGTCGCCCGTCGTTGTCGTAATCGCCGACGCAGACGCCCATGCCATACAGCGAAAGGTTCAGGCCCGCTTTGGCCGTCACGTCGGTAAAGGTTCCGTCGCCGTTGTTGTGGTAGAGTTTGCAGGTCGGCTCATTGCCGCTCGCGAGATGCGCGGGCGCGACGGTTTTGGCGAGGGCGCGCTCGGCGGATGTCCACTGCCGGCCATTGACTAAGAACAAATCGGGGTAGCCGTCGCCGTCATAATCAATCCAGGCCAGGCCGCTGCCCATCGTTTCCGGCAGCCATTTTTTCCCGAAGCCGCCGTTGACGTGCTGAAAATTAAGTCCGGCCTCTTTCGTCACGTCCTCGAAGCGCACGGAAATCGGCGTGACGGCGGCGACCGGCGCGACCGCGACTTTAACCTCGTCCGTTTTATGGCCGCACCCGGCGGTCAGCGCGCACAGCGCAAGCGCGGCGACCGTCAGTCCACGCGCGCGAAAAGTTTGATTGCGGTTTCTCATCGTCGTTACGTCAACACTCCTCATTTGCGCCCGTCGGGATTGAAAGCGCGCCGCGTCTCAGGCCAAAATTTCAATCCCGAAAGGCAAGCCAGCGAGCATCAGAGTAGGGAATTCGCCTGTCTAGCGCAGCGCCACCTTCGCAGCGGGCTTTTTGGCTTTGGCGCGGGCGATGCGGTTCTCGCGCTGCACCAGCCAGGCCGGTTTTGGATGCACAATCGCATCGGGCTGCTCGTGGATCGGCTGCGCCAGATTGTTGTCGGCGGGATGGGCGCGCTTGTACGGCCCGGTCAGATTGGTCGTGGACTCGTCGGCCTTGAAGCGCTTGTAAATCGCCTCGTGCAGGCTCGCGTTTTTGGCGTCGCCCTTGGCCCGGAAACATTTCATCAGGTTGTAGTGCGCGGCGATGTCTTCCGGGTCAATCGTCAGCGTATAGGTCAGCTGCTGAATGGCCTCGTTGTAGCGGCCCAACCGGAACAGGATCGTGCCGGACAGGTCGCGGATGTTGCGGTCGTCAGGGAAGATTTTGCGCGCCTCGCTCAACACGTTCAGCGCCTCGTCCAATCGCCCCTCGTCGAACAGCGTCTGCGCGTAGAAGTTCTGCGTGCGCGCCTTCTGGTAGGGCGTCATCGGCGTTGGCTTGGCGTCATACAGCGTGAATGCCTGATTGAAGGCGGCTTCCGCCGCCCGGCTGTCGCGCTCGGCCTGCCGCACCCGCCCAATGTTGACGTAGCCTTCGGGCCACTTCGGGGACAGTTTCGTAACCTGCGCGAAGGCGTTCGTCGCGCCCCGGAAATCGCCCTGCAGGAGCAGCCCGATGCCGTAATCGTTCCAGCGAATCCGGTCTTTCTTCTCGTCGGGCGGCGTGACGGGCGCGTCCATTTTAGCGTTCGCGTCCACGACCGGCAGCGTAATCGTGTCGGAAGCCAGAACTGTAATCGGCAGAACCGGAACGTCTTTGATGTCGCCGGAAACCGTAGACGTATCGGCATCGAAAGTCACTTTGCGGTCGTCCCAGCCCCAGCCGACCGGCCCGCTCGTTTTGTCCGCGCCGATCCCGACAATGGTTCCATGCGGGTCATAGCCGCTATTGGCCGCTGCGGTCGGGAGCGTGTCGGAAGCGTTTTTCAGCGCGTTCGGCGTTTTGGGCTTGCCGCCGTTCATGCGTCCGGCGTACATGAAATAGTTGTCGAACCACTCGAACTTGCGGTAATTCAGGCGGGCCGTGAGCGTGACCGCGCTGCCGCAGTCTTTCGGGACGCGCAGGCGGAAATGCACGGCGTCGGCGGCTCCGGGCGGGATCACCTTGGCGTAAACCAGCGAGCGGATCGCGAAAACGTTGCGTTTGTTGATAGCATTGCTGTGCGCGTCTACGGGCAGGACGCGGTAGCGATGCGCTGCGTCTTCGACCGGGCCGTCGGGCCATTGCAGCTTGCCGCTGTGGTAGAAGACGCGCCCCGTGTTGTCTTTGGCTTCCAGCTCGACCCAGCAGTCGAAAGCGTCGTTCGTGCCGCCGGGGAAAGCGTGGCCCAACTTCAGCGTTCGCACCACCACGTCAATCAGCGGGCTTTCGCCGCGCCGTAGAACCGCGCCCGCCCCGCCTCGATTGAGCGGCGCGACCAGCGTTTCCGGCTTGATGGGCGCGTTGGCGGCGGCAGCCGGGGCGTTTCCGCTCGTATCGCCGCTGATGCTCGCCGCCTGCGGGGTATCGGACGGGCGCGGGCTGGCAGTCTGGCGCGGAGCGTTCGCGGCAGGGCGGTTCGCGGCGCCCGCCGACGCCGAACGCGCGCCGCCAGCGGTCGCTTTCTCGCGCCGAATGCCGAAGATGTCAATGGAAAGCGCTTTGTTTTGCAGGAACTTCACGGTCGCTTCCATCTGCTTGGCGTCGTGGTAGACGGTCGGCAGGGCGGTGTTGGCGGCGGGGAAGCGATGCGAATGCACAAAGCCGCCGAAGTTGCCCGCGTCTTTCGAGGCCGTGTTGGGCATGTGGCAGTCGGCGCACTTCTTGAAAGCGGGCTGGCCGGTTTTCTCGTCCATCGGGTAGTAGAACGAGGCCGCGCCCAATCCCGACACGCCGCTGCCCTGCCACTCGTCGTAGGTGTTCTGGCCGCGCAGCCAGCGATAATTGTTGACCGGCTTGTCGAGATGCACTTTGTGGCAGGACGCGCAGAACTTCGCGGTCTGGTCCTTGTGGAACGGGCGCAGGAACGTCTTCTTGTGCGGTTCGGGGGCCAGCCGGGTCAGGAAGTTTTGCAGCGATTTCGTGACCTGATTTTCCGCCAGAATGTACTTGTGCATCGGCGGATAATCGAGCGTGTAGTCGCTGACGCCCATCGTGCTTTTGACGTGAACGACGGAATGGCAGGCCGCGCAGCCGATGCCCGCGTGGGATTCGGGATGCTGCTGCGGGGGCCAGTCGTGATCGGCGATGGGACGGTCGAAGCGCGAATGGCCGGGATTTTTCGGGTCTTCGGTCAGCAGAACGGCCATGTCGTGACAGCCGCCGCACCACTTGGTCGCTTTGGTTCCCACGACTTCCTGCGCGTACTCGATGGATTTGCGATACCACTGGTTATTGAACGACGACAGGTGATGCGCGCTGGAATTCCACTGCGCGTAAATGTCGGGATGGCAGCCCGCCACGCCGCACGATTTGGAATCCACGAAATATTCCGAGGGGAAAAACTGCTGATTGACCGACTGCACGGATGCGGGGAAAAACTTGCCGGTCGGCCCGTCGCCCTCGTCGAAAGCGGTCATCGGCGGTACGGCGGGGTTTACGATGACGCGGTCGGAATTGGGCGCATAGAGCGTGTAGGCCAGCATTCCGACAAACGGCAGGCCGAGCGCCAGGCTCAGCCGCAGCGCGCCGCGCGCCTGTCGGCGTTCCAGCGTGGCTTCGGCGTCGCTTTTGCGGGCGCGTAGAAAGAGGGTCAGCAGGCCAAAAATGAGAAAGCCCGCCGTGCTGAAATCGTGAACGGCGCGCAGAAGCGGGCGGGCGTTGAGCGACAGCCATTGAAACCCGATGCCCAGAAACGCGACGCCAGTCACCAGACAGACCGCCAGCGACAGCGTGGTCAGGGCGCTGAACAGGCCCAGCGCGCCCCTGCGCTCCCGCAGCGCCTGCGCCAACGCCCGCAGCCGGGTTACGAAATACCCCAGCGTCAGCGCGCCCAGCCCCAGGTGCAGCAGTAGCGTCCCCTCATACGAGAAGGCGGCGAGTTCAACGCGCGGCGGGCCGGAAGCGTGGTTGGCGAGATACAGGTACGCCGAGTCGAGGAGGAGAGCTACCAGCAGGATGGGCAGCGCGGTCCGGAAGCGGGACGGTTTCGCGCCGTCTTCCGCGTTGGCTCGCGCGCCCAAAGGGGTCTTCAGTGACATAATGGAATTGACCTTACAAAAAGAGCCGGATTGAAAATTGCATTAGATGAAAAGACGGGGCGAAACGGCCGCCCAGCATGGAATGAGTATACTCAAATCGCCTTAAAGCGGGCTTAAAAGAAGATTAAAAAAATTTAATGCGCCTGCCCGCAAGCCTATTCTTTTAAGGGAATAGGCTCGCGAACAGACGCATTGCGCGACCAGTCGAAATTTTATTTCCGGCCTAGCGAACGGGAATAAATCCCCGTTCTGAAATGCACAGACCACCTGCGTGGCCTGCAATACACAAGGCCGCTCCGCCAACCTGTTTTCAGCCCGCGAAGGCAAACGAGCCAGAGCGTGTCGTCAATAAGAGTGCGTCTTTAGCCCGCGCAGGCGGGCTTCGCATTTCAGAGCGGGGATTTATTCCCGTTCGCCGCGTTTCAGAACGGGGTTTCAATCCCGTTCCCCGTGTGGACAGAACCAAAATGCCGGGCTACACGATCTGCATCGGCATCAGGACGCACAGGTAGTCGGAGGGCAGCGGGTTCAATTTGTCCTCTTCCGTCGTGGCGTTCGGGACGGGGCGCAGCAGGCCGGGCTTCAGCGGCTCGGTCAGTTCCAGATGCAGGGTTTCCGCGTCCAGTACATTCAGTACGTCCAGCAGGTATTTGGCGTTGAATGCGATCTCGACGTCCTCGCCCTCGCGCTCTACCTCGATTTCCTCATAGGCGTTGCCGACCATCTGGCTTTCCGCCGTCAGGATCAGTTTGTCGCCGTCCGTTCGCACAATGACGCGGTTGGCGTTTTCGCGCGCCACGATCTGCGCGCGGCGCACGGCCCGCAGCAGCGGCTGCACCGAAATCGTCAGTTTCTTCTGGAAGTCGGCGGGAATTACGCGCTGGTAGTTGGGGAACTGCCCTTCGATCAGGCGCGAGACGATTTCCACCTCGTCCTCGCCCGGCAGGACGAACCGCACCTGATTGTTGGAAAGCGTGACTTGAACGTCGCCTTCGCCTTCCGTCAACTGCCGGGTCAGCTCATTCATCGCGCGGGCCGGGACAATGGCGTTCTGCGAGCCGCGCCCGTCTTTGACCAGGGCGGTTTTCACGGCCAGGCGGTGCGTGTCGGTCGCGACGAATTTCAGGGTTTCGCCATCGAAGACCATGAGAATGCCGGTCAGAATCTGGCGCGTTTCATCGGTCGAGACGCCGAAAATGGTATGCCGAATCATTTCGCGCAGTTTGGCCTGCGGGATCGCGAAGGCGACGGCATCCTTGACTTCGGGCAGTTTGGGATACTCTTCGGCGGGCAGGCCGAGAATTTTATATTCCGAGCGCTCGCACTTGACGTGGACAGTATGGCTCTTATCTACGGAAAGCGCGACATCGCCCTTGTCCGGCAGGTTGGCAAGCACTTCGGTCAGGGTGCGGGCGGGAGCCGTCAGCGCGCCGCCTTCCTCGATCTGCTTGGCCTTGACGCGGCACGAGATGCCCAGTTCGAGGTCGGTGGCGATCAGGCGCAGGGCGTCGTTTTCGACCTGAATCAGGACGTGACTGAGAATGGGCAGCGAACTGCGGCCCGAAACGGCGTGGCCCACCGTTTGCACGGCCTCGAACAAATCTTTGCGGGAGCAGACGGCTTTCAAACTGGCGCGGGTGTCAATCGGCATGGCGACCATAGAACAACTCTCCTTGAAACGCGGTTTGGGGTTTGTGTAAAATCTTCGGCCTTTTATTTTGGCGGCGCGGGGTTTCTAATCGTCGGGAATCGGTCGGGAACAGGAACCTCCGGGCCGCAAAATGGCTCTTCATCATGACGACGCAAATCAAGGCCGAAAAGTAGCGCGATGGAAGGAGGAATTTATTGGCGTTTTCCGGCGTAATTACCGATGAGGATTGCACCTGCGTGCAATTTCAGGCGCAGATCGCAAATAACGCTACAGATTTGCTTGGAATGTGCCATAATAATGCTGAGGAAACGCGAGGGACAACCGCCGACCCGCTTCGAGAAGAAAGAAGCGCGTTGCGCCGCAATCCGAACCGGATTGATTGGGAAGGAGAAGCCGCCATGTCCACTGTCCTTGATTCGAAACCCACCGTGCGTGATTACGCTTCCGGCGATGTCGTGGAGCCGGGCGTGTACATAGATGTCGAGAACGGGGCGGTCGTGCAAATTCACGAGCGCGACGAGCTGCCCGACGGCAGCCGCCTGATTCATTACGCGCGCCGCTTCCGCAAAATCGCGGGCGCGAACGAACCGGCGCACAACTAAAAATTTAACACTACGCAACCCTGCGGGACGCGCGGCAGCGGC
>JBBRNU010000222.1:0-7076 GCA_038230115.1 Chthonomonadales bacterium
CGGCGCGGCGACCGCGTGGCAGCAGATAGGCCCGCCAGTAATGCGGCGCAGCCCCTGTCTGCGCGGGCGACACGCCCGAAATCTGCCAGGAAAACACCGATCCAAGACGCACTTCGGCGATCTGCAAAGGGGCCGCGCCGAAATCATGCCGCTGTCGAAACCAGGCGGCAAAAACCGGACGCCATTGCGCGTCTGTCAAATCGAGCGGCACGATCATGCGCCCCAGCGAAATGCGCCTGCCCTCAGCGGGAGCAGGGCGGCGACTGTCGGTTCCGGCTTCGGGTTCCACGTTCCACTGAATTTGCGCGAAAACGCTGCGCTCGATTTCCAGGGCGCGTCCGCGATACAAAACGCGCTCGATGGTCTGCCGCGCACACGCTTGGATCGGTTTGCCTCCAAGCCGCGAAATTGCGAACCGCGCGCCGTCCAGTTCGATGCCCGCGTCTCCGTCCCGACATCCCGCCAGGCCCAGCGGCAGCGCGACCGTCAGAACAACCCCAAGACTGCCCGCCCGTCTTCTACCTCTACGCGCACGCGGGGCGTTTGTCTGCATGAGTCTTCGCGCCTTCCTCTGCTATAAGTCATACGGGCGAATGCCCGGTCGCGTTTACCGCCACGCCGCTGATTTTTGCGGGCAGCCCGAATGCGGGGCATGAAAAAACAGCCGGGACGCTTCGCGGGAAGCATTCCTGACTGTCTTTTCCTAAAATCCGAGCCGGGAACCGCCGCGATGCGGGGGCGGTTCGCGCGGCGAATTACGATTTACAGCGCGACGTTGTCGGCCAAAACCCGGCGGATGATCAGGTCGGCGATGTCGTCGCCGCTGACCTTGTAATTGCCGCTTTCGACCTGCGCCTTGAGCGCCTGCACGCGGGACTCGCGCACGTCGGGCAGTTGATTGACGAGGTTCTTGACCTGCTGAACTTCCAGCGCCTTGGCGGAAACATCAATGTGAGCGGCCTGCCCGCTCGTAAAATCCGTTCGGGTCGCTTCCGCAAAGCCGGCAGCCGGGCGGTTTCCGGCGCGGTCCAGCGACGGCGCTGTCAATAAACGGCTCACTTCTTCAATAGAGATTTTCATTCGTTTGCCTCCTGATCGCTAAAAACGACATGGTTTCCACATCGTCATCACGTCGAGGACGGCAACCTGGCAGCCATCAGGAACACGCGGGGTCTGCGCCATTTGCGGGGCGGTTTGCGTTGCGTCGCTTGCCGGAAAATGCACGGCTTCCTTTTAGGCCCATGGTTTTGCGTCCCCATATTTCTATGGGTTTGCCTTTTGCATCATCGCTCAATACTATCTTCGGAAGAAACGGGGCGTTTCTTTAGGCGGGACGCAGGAAATTTTCCATTCCCGCCGCGTCTGCCAAACCATAGCGCTTTCTCCCGCTTTTGTCAACGTCCCCGCCCAATCAAATCAGACAGTAAGTCAGTCCAACCGCGTACATTTTCAGCGGGTGCGCGATTGGACTGACTTATCGGAAGTATGATCAGCAGTTCCCGCCCCTATCAAGGGGCGACGCAATGACCACCACTGCAATTCCAACCCGCATGGACATTGCCTACCATCTGGCTGTAGTTGTGCTGATCGTAGCAGAAATAGGTTCCGCCAGAGCAGTAGATATTGTAAGCGTCGTATTGGCAACAACCTGCCACGGGGTCGTGCTGAATGCCGCACTCAGGGCCGTAATACACCTGTAAGAAAATCGTAGGGCGCTTCGATTTCGCGTTCCGTAATCGATTCGACAAACCTCCTTCCTGGCTCCAAAACGTAGGGGTGGGTTGTTTCCGTAACGCGCCCGCTGGCCCACAGCGTGACGCAATCCACGCTAGGAGTGGCGGACGTGGTCAGGGCGATATCGTGATAAGTCGCGAAGTTATGCTGCTGAGTCTCCTGTGTGAACGAAACCGCTTTCAAGTGGCGACCGTGCGCGACGGGATCAACGGCCTGATGCGGCGACTCCACGTAGCGCTCGACGTGATGGCTCCAGGTGTATGAGCCAGGCCCGACCGACGGCCTGGAAAGGTCGTTGAGGGTGAAACCAGCGTCTTCCTTTTGCGGAAAACGCGGAATTGCGTCATAAACTTTTTGGAAAGCCTGCTGGTCGTTCGGAGAAGCCCGGAGCATGGCGCGCACTTCATCTTTGTGAAGTAGCGCCCACTGCTGCCAGCCAGCGCGGAACTCCCCGACCTGCGAAATAATCGCAGATTTGTTCTCCACCGACAAATGCCATGCCCCCGCTTCGGGCTGTGGTCTGCGAAGCAACAATTGGAAAGCCGTAGTTTGCAGCAACCAGGTTCCGCCGAAAATAATTCCGGCGGTCAAGAATAAGGCGACAGAGGCGAAAATCAGTTTTCGGTCGCGCGGCGATGAGGCGGCAGGTGTCATCGGGAAGCCTCCTGTGCGGAACCAAGCATGGCGCTCAGAGCGGCGCTTTCGGTTCCCTGCTTTGCGATACGTCCGTAGCGAACAAGCGAAAGGGTGGTCTTGCCAGACGGACTGTAGCGGTCAATCACGCTCTGGTTCGGAACCAGCAGCACGACGGCTCCCTTCGGGCCGTACTCGTTTTTGATGGCGGCGATGTCGGGTTCCCAGGCGTGTGCGAGAACGATCACGCACTTTTCCGGGTGATGGCTTGCGCCGTCCAGAGCGTCGTATACGCTTCGCACCCGCAACCAGGGCGATAGCAGATGACGAGGGCTTCCGGCTTGGCCGCAAGATCATAGCCGGGAAGGACGGGGGCAAGGTTCGTTTTGAAGACGGCGTAGGCGACAGCGCCCACGCACAAAAGCAGACAGGCCAACAGGAGCGGACTGTTGACCAGGCGGGCAGGCAGACTTGCCTTCATGGGTTGTTCCTCACAAAGCGAATAACCACGTTGAGTCGCGAGCAAATCGCCGCTTGACGGAATGGAGGTAAGGATGCGGGGCGAGATTGCTCTGAAAGAGATAGCGCCAATAGAGACATTGTAGCAAAACGGGAACGCTTTGTCAAGGCCGTTTTGAAAATTTGACTAAAATTTTAATGCGCGATGCAAGTCCCCGCTTGCATATTTGTCCGCGCAAAGAAAACGTCCTGCCGGTTCATGCCCGGCAGGACCCTCGCTTTTACAAATGCTATTTCGCGACTGATGCGCGCAACGCAAACCGAACCCGACCGAGCGCGATTTACGTGCCGACGTTCCACGAGGCAAGATATTTCACCTGCTCCTCGGTCAGCGTGTCAATGGTGACGCCCATGCTCGCCAGCTTCAGGCGCGCAATCTCCTCGTCAATCGCCTTCGGCACGCCGTACACGGCCTTCTTCAGGTCTTTGGCATTCTGCGCCATGTATTCCGCGCACAGCGCCTGGTTCGCGAACGACATGTCCATCACCGACGCCGGGTGGCCCTCCGCCGCCGCCAGATTGATCAGCCGCCCCTCGCCCAGCAGATAAATGCGCCGCCCGTCCGTCATCGTATACTCTTCCACGTAGTCGCGGATCGTGCGCCTGGCGGTCGCCATTTTTTCCAGCGCCTCGATATCAATTTCCACATTGAAATGGCCGGAATTCGAGATAATCGCGCCGTCTTTCATCTTGGCGAAATGCTCGGCGCGTAGAACGTGAACGTCGCCGGTCAAGGTGCAGAACTGATCGGCAATCGGCGCGGCCTCGGCCATCGTCATCACGCGGAAGCCGTCCATAACCGCTTCCAGCGCCTTGAGCGGGTCAATTTCGGTCACGATGACCTGCGCGCCCTGACCGCGCGCTCGCAGCGCCACGCCGCGCCCGCACCAGCCGTAACCCGCTACGACGAAATTGCTGCCCGCCAGCAGGCGGTTCGTCGCGCGAATGATGCCGTCAATCGTGCTTTGCCCCGTGCCGTAGCGGTTGTCGAAAAGATGCTTCGTGTCGGCGTCATTGACCGCCACAATCGGATACGCCAGCACGCCCTCAGCCGCCATCGCCCGCAAACGGATCACGCCGGTCGTGGTCTCTTCCGTGCCGCCGATAATCGTCTCGATCAGGTCTTTGCGCTCGGTATGGATCACGCCGACCGTGTCCGCGCCGTCATCCATCGTGATGTGGGGCTTGGCATCGAGAATGGCCTGAATGTGTTTGTAATAGGTGTCGTTGTCCTCGCCTTTGATCGCGAAGGTGGGGATACCGTACTCGGCGACCAGCGCCGCCGCCACGTCGTCCTGCGTGGAAAGCGGGTTCGAGGCGCACAGGTACACGTTCGCGCCGCCCGCCTGAAGCGTGATCGCGAGGTTGGCAGTTTCGGTCGTGACGTGCAAGCACGCGGCTATCGTCAGCCCCTGCAAAGGCTTTTCCTGCTCGAAGCGCGCCTTGATCTGCCGGAGAACCGGCATTTCCATTTCGGCCCACTCGATGCGGAGCTTGCCTTTGGGGGCCAGACTCAGGTCTTTCACGTCATGCGGCACGACGGGCATTTTGCCGGTCGGCGCGGTCAAAGTTTCTGCGGACAAATACGTTCTCCTGTGGGTAGGTTTGGAATAGCGACCGCGCTTCGTTTCGCCGCGCCCTTTTGCAAGGCGCGGCGTTTGCAGTCGGGCCGAACCAGTTTTCGGCGTCGCAAAGCGTTGGAAGACGTTTTGCTTCTTGCCGCTTTGCAGGCGTCCGAAAACCTTTCGGCGCGGTCGAACGGTGGACAGGGCGCGGGCCGTCCGGCTAAGAGCGGCGGCATTTTCCCTGTCGGCGCGCTTCGGGTGGAGGCGGAAGCGCCTCAAACCTCGTCAGCGCGACGGCGGCGCGCGGGGCCAAGGGAAGTCAGGCCCAGCGCGATTAAATTGGCAAGGGCGGCGAACCCCAGACTCGCGGCGATGTCGAGCGGCGAGTGCAGCCCGGCGGCGATGCGGGCCGCGCCGACGACGAGGGCGATAATCGCGGCGGCAAGCGCGGCGGGCGGCGCGAACGGCGCGATCAGCAGGGCGCAGGCCATCGTCAGCAGCGTGTGGTCGGAGGGAAAGCCATTGTCCGGCTCGTGCGGGATCAAGGGCGCGACATGCCGCACGACGAACGGGCGCGGCTCGTTAAACATGGCTCCGCCGCCCTTCGCCAGAATTATGGACACGACCAGGACGATGACGCCGCGCACGAGCAGGGTTTTGCGTTGTTCGGGCGCGGCCCGCAGCCCAGCGTAAATGACCAGCAGCGGAACCGCGAGAAACAAATATTTGGCGGCAAAAACGATCAGCGCGTTCGGCATGATGTGTCCAGTGCAATCAGGTTCAGCAGGAAAAAATTAGTTCGGCGCGGCGGGCGGCGTTTTCTGGGCGCGGGCAATGGTTTCGAGCAGGCGGCGCTGCTTGGCCTCTTCCCAATCCATCCATTCGTCATCGCGCTGTATTCGCGTATTGAGTTCGGGAACCAGCGCGACCGCCCGGCGCAAACGCACGTAATCGGCGCACAGGCGGGCCACAAACGGCGTTTGCAAGGTTACGGCTTCCGTCCCGGCATCGTCGCTAACCGCGCCCAGCGTACCGACCAGCGTTGTCAGCCCGTCCACGACAAGAACGATCAGACCGGACGCGGGCTGCGGCGTGAGCGCAAGCGAACCATCAGGCGCGAGCGTGGCCCGATCCAGACGGACGCGCCGCGCGTGGGCCGCGTCCAGTCCGGCTTGCAGACCGGCTTCCCATCCCGGCGGCAGGGCCAGCGCGACGCTTTGGCGAGCGGCGGCCAGCAGCGCGTTGGCGCGGCCCATAACCGGCGCGCGTCCGCGCAAACGCGCAAATTCGGCGTTGGCTTCGGTCGGCGCGGCCAGCAGCGCGGTCAGTTCCTGCCCCAGAACGTCGAGCATCTGCGCGCTGCGCGCCCGCAGTCCGCCCATCACCTCGTCGGGCGCGACCGGCGCGTACTGCGCGTTCGCCCCCTCCTCCGCTTCCAGCAGCTGCGCCGCGCCGCGCTCCACCAATTTCGCTAATGCTTCATACACTTTAGCGGTTGGCACGCCCGACGCCTTGCCGACGCCATAGCCTGTGGCCGGATGCCGTCCCAGCAGGGCCAGATACGCTTTGGCCTCGTACTCGCTCCACCCCAATTGTCGCAGTTTTTCCAGCATCACGCTCCATCTTCCGCTATTAACTACACCAGTAGTCACTAATATACCGCGAAAAGTTTTCCCTGTCAAGCCCAGCGTGAAAAAAAGAGAAAATTTGAAATCTAACTGCCCGGTGACAATACAAAACAATTATGTCACACTTAACGCGCCTTATAGCCGACGCCTTCCTGCCGGACGCAAGGGACAGAGGGCGGCAAAATTGAACACGCGCTGGGAATGGAAAACAAACGGGATTGAAACCCCGTTCTGAAATGCACAGCCCTCCTTCGAGGGCTGCAATACACGATGTCGCTCCGCCAATACGTCTTTAGATTGTGAAGGCAATGAGATAGAACGCCTCCTTAGCGCAGGCAAACGAGGGCAAGCGCGCCTTCAAGCCCGTCTGTGCGGGCTTGCATTTCAGGACGAGGTTTCAATCCCGTCCCGGCATTTCAGCGTGGGCGTCCATGTCCGCGGGTTCAATTCGGCGTGGCGCGAACATGGCGCCGCGCCTCATATCGGAAGGAAAAGGCATTTCATGAGCCGTTGGCATCTGCGCGCTGGCTGCACCGCGCTTTGTATGATTTTCGGCCTGGGTCTGACGCTGGCAAGGAGCCGCGCGCAGGAACCATCCGCGCCCGCCGCGCTTACGATCACTGTGCAGCCCGGCGCGCGGCAGACGTTCGCCGGGTTCGGCGCGAGCGTGTTTCCCTGGACGCCCGCCGGTGTCTACAAAACGCAGGTGACGTCCGCGCAGAACGCGCAAATGGCCCGCCTTATCTGGCGCGACGCCCGCTTTCGCAGCGTCCGGCTCTGGATACATCCGGGCGAGGAGCCGGTTTCTTACTATGTGGATGGATACGTCGGGACCGGCAAACTGCCTGCCGCCATGGCCGCGGGCGCGCATGACCTAATACTCGCCCCCGATCATATTCCGCCCGCCATGAACGACGGAAAAGGCTTCATCAAAGACGCGGAAATCCCTCGCTACGCCGCGCTGCTGGCCGATTTCATCGTCGAGTTCAAGCGGCAG
>JBBRNU010000223.1:0-7073 GCA_038230115.1 Chthonomonadales bacterium
ATTTTTTTTTTTTCCTCCGTGCCCCCACCCACCCCCCGCTCACCCCCCAACCATAATATATTCTTACCCCCGCCCCTCCCCTTTTGCGTCCTTTGCGCTTTTTTGCGGCTGAACCGAATTCCCGTTTGCGGCTCAAACGGAACGCCTGCCGCGCCCGGCCCCGTTCAGTTGGACAGCAGCGCGTCCGGGCGGCGCTCGCCGTGCCGCTCGGCCCAGACCAGTTCGTTCGTCATCTGGCCGTTCATGGTCTGGTTCGCGCTGTAATCGAGGCGCGCGAGCGTAACGCTGACGCCCAGGTAGCACAGGAGCAGCAGGGCGGCGAACGGGAGCGCGCTGGCGTGGAAGGCCCGCGCCACGCCTGTGGCGACCGGTACGCGCCGCGCCCGACTGCCAATCGCGAACAAGACGGCGAAAACGACGAGGGGCAGCAGGGCGACGAGCGCGAACAGGAGCGTCCCCAACTGCGCGTTGGCCTGCGCGCCGGAGAATTCTCGCAGGAACGCGACCGACGCCGAGATGCGCCCCGTTTGCCAGGCCGTCAGTGAGGACAGGCCCAGCAGAAAGGCGAGCGTCATCAGGGCGGGCCGCAGCAGCGTTCGGAGTTCCTGCCGCAGTATGCCGCTCACGAACCATCCGATAACGCCGCAAAAGACAACCAGCGTCCCCAGCGTAATCAGCCACTCCCCGGCGGCAAAACCGGCCCACGCGCCGTACAAAAGCCCGAACGCCGCCACGCCCAGCCCGATGCCTGTTTTCGCCGCCTGAGTCTGGGGGCGTGGCGTCGGATCGGCAAACCGCTGCCGATAACTCCATACGGCGCACACGCCGCCGATCGCGAGAAAAACGACCGCCTGCGACAGCAGACTCAGGCTGGCGATTGTCAGGATACCGAGCCGCAGAAAGGTAGGCGTCGTATCATAATTCCAACCCATCGTCCGCATCACGTCGGCCTGCTGCGACTCCACCCAGGCGGCTTCCGCGTCGCCATGCTGCAAAAACGAACGCGAGGCGTTATTACTCGACAGCGCGAGATTGGGGACAGCCGTATTGCCGCCCGCTTGGTGGGCGCGCAGGTAGTTCGTGTAGATTTGTGTGTTGTGGCTGATGCGCTGCGTTTGCGTCTCATTCCTTCTGTCGGGCGTACTATACTTGATGCCAGGAATTGCGCCGCCCGGATTGCCGAGGGCCAGCGAGAAAACCGCGTCGCCGACCAACGCGCCGATAAGTGAATGCGATTGATCGCGCATCAAGGCCGAAACCCGTAGCAGGCGGGCGCGAAGCGCCACGCCCCCCCCAACGTCGCCCGCGCGCTCCTGGCGTATTGCCTGATTAAGCGTGAAGCGGGCGAGGGCGCGGAACTGCGACAGTTCCGGGTACAGATGACTGGCTTGCAAAAGACAGCGAACCAGACTGGTTTGCGGGCCGAACTCCAAAGCGGTCAGCCGCGACTGTCCTTCCATTTCCTGAGGCGTGTAGTCTTCCCAGCGCGGCTTCTGCACGGCCCGGTCGAGCGCGAGGAACGCCTGCCGGTCGTGATGCAGAACCGCCTGCCCAATCGCGGCCAGCGTCGGGAAATAAGCGTTGTCCGGGTCGGCGCGCTCGCCCCGCTCCGCCGCCGCAAGAAATTGGCCGACCGCGATTCCGTCCGGGAGGGGCGCGGGGCGCGGCGATTTGGGCTGAAGGCCATGCGCTGTTATTTCTTCGTCGCGCTTGAGGTCAATTTTGGCCTGCGTCATGCCGCGCAGCAAAACCGCTTGCGCCAGCGGGCTGTTCGGATTGTTCTGCGCGATGTGGGCCAGTTGCTGGTAAACGGCATCGGGCAAATCCTTTTTCTCAACTCCGTCCGCTGGCGGCGAATTGAAAAAGGCGGCGGCAGCGATTTGCACGCCCACGTCGCCGGGAGCGAGGGCGGCGGCGGCGTGCATTCGGGCTTGCAGCAGCTCCGCCATCCGGCCCGTATCCCCCGCGTCAATCATGATAATCTTCGTTCGCAGCGGGGCTTGCAAGGCTTGCTTCACCTGCTGTCGCGCGATCCAGCCGACTTTCGGCGTGGCGCACAGGCCGAGCAGCGCGCCCAGCGCCAGGCCGAAAAATATCCAGCGGCCCTGGCCCATTCGCGGGCCAGACCGGCGCGTTCGCGGTTCCCCCGTCGTTTGCATTGCCATTCGCATCGCCTTATTTCCTTTCCGTTTTCAACTCGGTGTGACGCGCGGGTTCGATGAGATGCGCGGGCAGGGGCGGCATTGGCGGCGCGGGCGCGGCGCGAACGATGGGCGCGGGCGGCTCCGGCGGAGGCAGCGACCGGGCCACGCTCTGCGCGATTCCGAACGTAATCGCGAACCCAAAAATGAGCGGCGGCAGCATCCAGGTCAGGCGCGTCCTGACCTGTCGGGGCCACGCCTCGAAGTCGCGGCCCGACTGCATGGCGGCGACGACGCGGCGGTTGAAATCGTCGCGCGGCGCGTCAATCGGCACCTGGGCCAGCCCGGAGCGCAGGGTTTCGGCGAGCGGCGGCTCCAGCGTGACCATTGCGGCGGGCGCATTCGCCGTTTCGGTCGAAGGGTTGGGAAGGGGCGCGTCAGACATGATGGGTCTCCTTCAGGGCGCGCTCCCACAGCGCGCGAAATTGCAGCCGGGCCGCGCTCAAGCGCGAACGCACGGTTCCAATGGGAATTTGCAGGGTTTCGGCGATCTCTTCGTAGTCCAGACCTTCGAGTTCGCGCAGGACGAGCGCGGCGCGCAGGGGCGGCGACAGTTCGTCCAGAAGGGTTTCGATGAGCAGGCGGGTTTGCGAGCGCTCGCCCTCCGTTTCCACTTCCGGCGTCGGCTCGAAAACATCCGTTTCCGGCCACGCGCAGTCGCGCCAATCCGGGGTTCGCATTCGGTTCAAGCACAGGCGGACGACAATGCGGTACAGCCAGGTGAAAAACGACGATTCGCCGCGAAACTGGCCGATCTGCGCGAACGCCCGTAAAAACGCTTCCTGCACCAGGTCTTCGGCCTCGGCGGGGCGGCGCAGGACGTGCGCGGCCAGTCGCAGCGCACGGTCACGGTAGCGGTTCATCAGCCAGTCGAAGGCCGCGACATCGCCCTGCCTGGCGCGCGTCAGCCAGGCCATTTCTTCCGGGTCGGGCGCGGCCCGCATCGGCGCGGCGGTTGTCCCGATTGGATTTTCGGCGGCCTGGCGCGAACGGCGCGTCGGAAGCCAGGCCAGGGTCGCATTCCCAAGAGACATCATTCGGTCTCACGCTCCTTCTTGTTGTCCTCTGCGTCCTGCATTCCTGACCCGCCTTTCCGCGCCGCATTTACCAGCGACAGCCTCCCGCGCATTTCACGGCGAGGTCTTGCTGCGGCGTTCTGACGATACCGACACGCGCCGAAAGAAAAAAGTTCGGAACCCGCCAACTTCACACGTTTCACGTGACCGAAGTCACAGGCGCTTTATTATTTTGCCTATATAATGAGCGTGTCAATTTCACTGTTCATTGTTGACAACGGCGTTACCAATCCCTGAGCCGACGCCCGCGACGGCGTCCCGCTCGCACACCAAAAGCGTCGGACAAAATCCCTTTCCAGCCCCTCTCGTATCCGCGAGGCTGCTCTTGCCTCCGTTATGAAGGGAGGGGCTGGAAGCGATTTCGCGGCGGCTTGAAGGAGGACGAACAGCATGACCGGACATTGGCATTTCCCGCGCAGGCCGTTCCGAACGGTTTCCTGGCTCGTCATGGGCCTGGGCGCGTGCCTCGCCTGGACCGCGCCCCTTTCGGCATCGGCGGCGGAGACTCTTCCCCTCTATGCGGTGGTCGGACGCAAGGTTTCCACGCAAAGCGCCCAATCCCTGCAGCAGACGCTGAACCTGAAGGGCGACCCCCTGTTTGCCGACGGCTCGGTGCGCTATCTGGCCGAAAACCAGTTTCAGCGCGTGCCGACGATCCCGTTGGGCGACGGCAAGCCCGACGAACACGGCAACCCCACCGTGCAGGAAAAATTCGACTTCGCCGCCATCGCTGGAATGAAGCCTTTGGACGATCAGCGCGCCTTGTCGCTGGCGCTGAACGCTTTCGACAAGGCAGGGCTGTCTACCCCCGGCGGCACGGCGTTTGTCGGCCATTCGCGGTTCGAAGCCTTCGATGCGGGCGGGCAGTCCATCGTTGACAACGCCATTGACACGCACGTTCTCTACGCGTTCACGCTCCCGGACAATCCCAATACGCCCCTGATCGGGCCGGGGGCCAACGTGCGAATGGCGTTCGACAGCGACGGCAATTGCACACAGGTCAATTACGCCCTCTATCGCCTGCGGCGCAGCACAGACGTTCCCGTGATTCCGAAGGGGCAAGCCGATCTGCTGGTTACGAATATGTTCCTGCAGCAAATCGGCCCCAACGCGCACATCAACCTGACCTCTCAGGTCGTCTATTTCGCGCCGGCTTTCAGTTCGGTCAACCCGAAATTCGTGTACCCGTATTACAGCTACGGCGGCACGTTCCAGCAGGGCGATGGCCCGCCGGTCGCGCTGCGGCAGACGCTGCTGCCCGCCGTGCAAAACGGCGTGCAGGCCGGGATCATCGCCGTGCTGAGAGGCAAGAGCGTGACGGCGACCGCCATTGTGACGGGCGGCTCTCCGCCCTACACGTTCGCCTGGAGCGCGTCGAGCGGCAGCCTGAAGACCGGCGAAAACAGTTCCCATGTTAGTTTCGACGCCACGCCGCACCCCGGCGCGAAACCCGGTCCGCCGCAGGTCTATTTGACCGTAACCGATGCGGATGGATTGACCGGCACGGCGATTACGACCGCGCAACCCGCGCCCACGGGCGTCGGGGGCGGCAAATATACGGCGCAATCCGGTTCGTCCGGCAGTTCTGGCGAGGGGCCGTCCGGCAGCGCGGGTTCGTTCGCCGGTGAAAACGGGAGCGGCAATCCCTTCGACGACCATACCCTGTACCCCGAATTTTATATCTTCAACACCGCAGGGACGGAATGGATCGGGTCGTCGGGCGGACTAGGCGGGTCGGCGCCGAGCGCGGGCGGGTTCGTGTCCCGCTTCCAGAGCGAAGGCATTCCGGTAAACTTCAACTGGAACGATTTCAACGCCTGGGAAAGCGATTTCAAAGACCCGATTCACGGCGGTCACGACTCCAACTGGGCCGACAGCGTGGACGTGGTTTTCTATACCGGGCATGGCAATTCCAGCGGCTGGTGGTTCCCCGGCAGCAACGACGACAACCTGGCGACTTTCCACGACGCCTATCTGGGCAACAATAACCTGGAATGGATCGTCCTCGCCTGCTGTTTGATTTTGCAGGACACGGATGGCGGTCTGGCGTGGTGGCAGCGGTGGGGCGGGTCGTTCGGCGGTCTGCACCAGATGTGTACTTACACGACCGTGAGCTACGACAATACGGTCGAGGGGCCGATCTTCGCCAACGACATCCTGAAAACGCCGTTTCTCTGGTGGAACCAGCCAATGAAGATTCGCGAGGCGTGGGCGGACGCCGCCGTCAGCAGCCAGCCGCACGGCGCGGGCGTCATCTACGGCATCATGGGGGTCATTGGGCCGTCGGGTCTGGCCGACTACGACGATTACTACTGGAACAAGGGCAACGTCGGCCCGGACATCCGCAACGGCGACATTCGCGGCTACTGGCGCCTGAGCGCGCCCATTTAAGCGCGGGCGCCGCAGGGAAGGTTGGAATATCAGGCGGCGGGCGTTGGGGAAGGATAATTTCCCAGCGCCTGCCGCTTGCCGCCTTTTGTGGGGAGACTCACCTTACCCCCGGCCCCTCTCCTTAGATAAGGTCTTATCTTGTCCCGTAACTTTTTCCTGATCTCATCAGGAAGCCTGCGAGCCGCCCTGGAGCGGGCGTTTCCTATCTCATCGCAAAGATAAGGGACAAGATTAAGAGGCAAGGAGAGGGGAACGAAGGCGTTGGGCTTGATTAGGGCTGTTAGGTCACCCCTCATCCCCGGCCTTTCTCCCTGCATGGGAGAAAGGAGCGAAGGCATGGGGCGGGCGCGTTGCAGGCAGGGAAAGAACCTCGCCCCGGCGCATCGGCATTGTGCATTTAGCCCGCGCAGGCGGGCTTTGCCTATCAGAACGGGCATTCATTCCCATTCGTGCGGGCTTCACAACTCCTGCCGAGGGATTAAAACCCTCGACAGCCAGCATTGCGTTTCAAAATGGAGTCGCCATCCCGTTTACCGCGCCGTTCGAAATGAATTTCAATCTTGTTCGGCGGGCAAGCGGGCATCGGGGGCGGAGTACGTCACTTGCGCGTCCTGGGTGGTCAGCGCGGCCCAGGCCCAGCCGTACAGCAGAATAAGCGCGGCTCCGGTGACGCCCGAATCGTTGGCGAGCAGGGCGGCGATAGCTCCGGCGCACAGTCCGGCTTGAAGGGCGCGTTCGGCGCGCGGGTTGACATGCGGGCGCAGGGCGCGGGCCGAGCGGAAGGACGCAGCGAAGCGCAGCCAGGTCAGGCCGAGCGCGGCAATGACAAGGGTCGCGCTCCACCAACTGTGTAGGAGCAGCCCGCCTTCCAGCAGCAACTTGCGGCGCGCGATGCCCAAAAGATTGTCGCCGCCCCCGCCCGTGAAAGCGCGGGCTAGGTGCGACTGCTGCCCGACCGCCTGCCGCGCGTCCAGCCAGGCCAGCCCGCCCAGCAGCAGGCCGACTCCCAGCAGAAGAACGGCCATGTCCCGCCCCCACAACCTCCCGCGCCGCCAGACCAGGAGCATGACGCCGAACGCCGCGCCCGCTGTGGGAAGCGCTCCGACCTTCGCTCCGCAACGCGGCAGGGTCATCGTCAGGGTCAGCGCGGCGAAGAGAAGGGCGAGAAGCGCCAGTTTGGGAGGAAAACCTGTATTTGCGCGGTCGTCAGGATTGTTCTCGGCGGTGTGCGCCTCGTTCGCGCTCGCATCGGGGCGGGAGCGACTCGCTTCCGTGTCGGCGCAGCCCGTTTGCACGTCGGCGTGGGCGGCGTTCGGTTTCGCGCTGGAATCAGATGGAGCGCGCCAAGCGCCGGACGGGAGACGCCAACGGCCAGCGAGGGGGAGGAGCAGGACGCAGGCCGCGC
>JBBRNU010000224.1:0-7068 GCA_038230115.1 Chthonomonadales bacterium
GATCGTGGCGGAACCGGCGGGCGGCAAATCCCGCATCCAGATCACCACCTTCGACATGGTGAGCAGCGGCGGGCGCGCAGCGGGAACGCCGACCAGCGTGGCGATCCACTATGGCCTGTCGCAAAACGCCGATACGCGAATTTATATTCGGGACGGCGGCGGCAGAACCATCCGCACGATCACGACCACGACGCGTGCGGCGGAAAACGGCGACACGTCGGGAAGCGCGGTCTGGGACTTGCGGGATGAGCGCGGAACCGCTCTTTCGCCCGGCGTCTATAACGTCGAACTGGTCGCGCTCGGCGCGGACGGCCAGCGGTCGCGGCAGATACATCCGTACCTGCTCACGCGCTGAATATAAAACCCAACGGGCGGCAGGCCGGGCGATGCGTCGAGCCTGCCGCCGCACGGCGACACCGGGTAATCCGGCGCGGCGAGCGACTTTCAAAAAGCGCTTGCCGCCCGTTTTGCCCTTATCCCCCTGGAGAGGCGTATGTTCTCCCTTGACCTTCGTTTGGCAACTATTTCGCGCCGCGCCGGATTGACGGCGGCGGGCGCAATCTTGCTTTGGGGAACCCTCGCGCTGTCTGTCAGCGCGCAGACCGGAGCCGCGTCGGGCGATCAGGCCGGAACCGCCCCCGCGCCGCAAACAACGGATAAGCCCGCCGCCCCAGCCAAAGCCAGCAAGAAAAAACCCGCCGCCAAACCCGCGCCGCCCGCCAAAGCGCCTGTCAGCGCCAAAACGGACAGCAAGATGGCGATGATGAATCGGCGCGTCGTGCTGGTCTTCCTCCCCGACGCCAAAGAGGGCGCGGGCGACACACTGGGCGATATCGTTACGGGCGTCGAGCAGAGCCGTCTGGCAGCCAGCGGTCTGTACCGCACCGTTTATTTTCTGCCTTCGCTTTCGACCGTGAAGCGCGCCTTGACCGAGCAGACCCTGAGCGCGCAGGATGTGAAGGCGCCCTACGATATCACGAAGGTAAAGCGGCTGGCGCAATTGACCGGCTACTCGCTGGCGGTCGTGACATCGGTAGACGATTATCAGTACGACGCCGACAAAAAACAGGTCAGCCTGATTATGAGCGCGCAGCTGATTGACACGTCGGGCGAGACGCCCAAGATTGTCAGCGCGGGCGAAAGCGCGAAAAGCCCTGACAAAACCCCGGCGGGCGCGACGGAAGCCAGCCTTGCCGAGCAAACGGCGCGCGATCTGACCGAAACGCTGATGACCGTTCTGCTCAAGCCGCCGTCCAAGACCCCCAGGCCCGCGACCGCCCCGCCCGTCGCCGCGCCCGAAAAGAAAGACGCGGGCGACGCCAAGCCGTAAAGTTGCATCCCAGGGTTGAAACGCCCGGTTGCATCCCCAAGTTAAAACCTATACCTGTCGAAAGTTCGCGGGCGACGGAATAAATGTCTTCGCTCGGTAGCCTGCGGCTGTATGTCCTTCGAACACGGAAGTCAGCACAGACTTCTTCGCGATTGGCATCGTGTCCGAAGGACACACGGCGGAACGCCACAAAGCGACGAAATTCATTTCGTCGCGGCCCGATACGCCACTTTCGACAAGTCCCAGGGTTGAACATCGGAGCGTTGTAGCGACCGACCGGCGTTTCAATCTGGGGATGAACGCCCGGTGACGCCTCAATGAACCAACGTTTTATGACCCGCTACGGAGTCTGATCCGCACTATGCGAAGCCGAATTCTCCCCCTGTTTGCGCTGCTTTGTTTCCCCCTTCTCCTGTCGTGCCTGACGGCGGGACGCGCGGACGCCGCGCAGACGACGGTAACGCTGCGCGCCACCCGAACCGCGCTGCTGGCCGATGGCAAGCACACGACCGACCTGATCGCCGATATTCGCGACAGCAGCGGACGCCCGGTCGGAAACAACGTGTTCGTGCAGTTCCAAACGACGTCGGGCCAGCTTTCTGAGAGCCGCGCGCAGACTCTGGGCGGCGTGGCCCGTGTGCGCCTGACTAGCGCGGCGATTGCGGGCGTCGCCCACGTCACCGCTGTCGCGCCCGGCAGCATCAGCGCCGTCCTTGATATTGTCTTTACCGACGATCCCGACGCCACGTTCGAGGGCAACAGCTACATTCTGGCGACCGGAACCAGCTACCTGGCCTACAGCGCGACCGACCGGATCATCGAGGCGCTGGGCAAAAACGGCGGCGCAAAACTGGCCTTCCGCAACTTGGAAGTCAGCGCCGACCGCCTGCAATTGCGCTGCGACGACAATATCGTGCGCGCCCACAACAACATCACGCTGAAGCGCGCCGGTCACGTCATTCACGCCACGCGCCTGTATTACAGCCTGCAAAGCGGGCAGGGCTACGCCATCGCCGAACTCGACGGACGCCTGCAAACCGTCCTCATCAACGGCGAAAACCTGATTTTACAGCCCAGCCCGACACCGATCCCGACCTCGTATCTGACGTTCCCCGATTTGCAGGTCAAACTCGTTATCGTGGCGCGGAGCATCACGTTCTTCCCCGGAGACAAACTGCAATTCCGCCGCCCGAAGTTCTATCAGGATCAAGCGCAGATTTTGTCGCTGCCCTACTATGAATTGGGCCTGAGTTCCAGCGAGCTTTTCTCCGACCATTTCATCAGCCTGGGAACCAGCGGGTTGGGACTGGAAATCCCGTTTTATCTGGGGCTGTCGCCGCGCAAAACGAGCATCGTGTATCTGCGGCATCAGCAGCAGTTAGGACGCGGCTATTACGCGACGGAACCCGGCTGGTCGGTTGATTTATTGCAGGGCTATTCGACGCCGGGCGAAAAGCGCTACGAGGGCGCGTTCGGTTTCACCGGCCTGACTCGGAGCGATTGGAGTTTCCGCTGGACGCATAATCAGGAATTCAATGCGTCCACGCAGGGCAACTTTTACCTCGATTTCCCGCATCATGACAGCGTATTTTCCTCGGCCAGCCTGAACCAACAGTCGCGTCGTTTCCGGTGGGGCGGCAACTTCGCCGCCGAGCAGACGTTTCAGGGTCTGCATGACAGCACGCTGCAAAGCGATGTCTTCGCCGAAACGCAGCCGCGCCGCCTGTCGCTCTTCAAGGGCGCGCTCTATACGATTGGCACGACCTTCGGCAGCGGGCGCACCAGCAGCGGCACGACCGACAATCCCACGTCGTTCACCGAAACGACCGAGGGCGTGAACATGCGCGCCTTCTCGCGCCCGCTCAGTCTGGACGCGCGCACGACGCTGACCAACTCGGTTTCGGTCGGGCAATTGTGGTCCAGCACGGGCGCTTCCGGGCTGTCCACGCTGCTTTCCCTGGCGCTCGATCACACCATTCCCGGCGGCGGCACGCTCAACGCCACCTACGATTTTGTCGAGCGGCCCGCCACGCGCTTCGCCTCGGACGGCAAGCACCGGGTCGGCTTGAACTACAATTTCGCCACGCGCAAGCGGTTCGAAGCCTCGATTTTCACGAGCGCGTATCTCGACTCGCCGGACGCAACGTTTCTGGGCGACCTCTCGTATCGGCTCGACAACCGCTGGCGGCTGCTGTCGTCGCTGACATTCCAGACGTTTGCCGGGGACAGTTACCGCGACCTTCAGCTCACCATCGGGCGGCGCATCGGCACGCGCGAATTGCAGTTCACCTACTCCACGCTGTACCACCGCATTTCGCTGGACTTCACGGCGACCCGTTTCTAAAGTTCAAGCGCGCGTCTGAAAAATCTTGTCGCGCTGGCAAAGCGAAAGCCCGGCTGAACTTATTTCAGCCGGGCTTTTCAATGTTGATCGCCTTGCGCCATCCTGCGAGGCGATTGTACAACAAACCGCATCTTTTCTGTGGAGAATATCGGCGCAAACCGGGAATAACGAATACGGGCGTCGTTTGCCGGTCGGACGTGACCTTCGGTTGCCGGTCAGGTCGGGCGGGTCGCTGCGTGAACGGGCTGAGGGCCGCGTTCCTCGCGCAGTTGTCGTTGTGTGGCGCCAGCGGGAACGCCGCCCCCTGAGCAGGCAAGCGTCTCTTACAGAAGAATGCCGGTGTCGCTCTTTTGTGGCGCGCGTCGTTTGCGGTATGTAGCGTGCGACGCCCTGTACTGTTCAGGGCAGGGCAAGCCCTGCCCCTACGACAGCATCTACCGAGACGCGATTTTAGCCTGCCGGAGTCGCCAGACCGCGACGCCAGGCGGGACGGCCCGCCTCGTAAGCCGTGATCGCGTCTTCATGCGCCAGAGTCAGGCCGATGTCGTCCAGACCGTTCAACAGGCAATGCCGCCGGAACGGGTCTATGTCGAAGGCGAGCGTCAGCCCGGACGAATCGGCGAGAGTCTGCATCATGAGATCAATGGTCAGCGTATAACCGGGCGTAGATTTGGCCCGCGCCAGCAGGTTGTTGACTTCGGCTTCGGCTAGAACGACCGGCAAAATCCCGTTCTTGAAGCAGTTGTTGTAGAAAATATCGGCGAACGAGGGGGCGACGACAGCGCGGAAACCGTAATCCAGCAGCGCCCAGGGCGCGTGTTCGCGGGACGAGCCGCAGCCGAAGTTCTTGCCCGCCAGCAGGATGGTCGCGTTCTGGTACGCGGGCGCGTTCAACTCGAAGTCCGGGTTCGGGGTGCGTCCGTCCGCTTGATACCGCCAGTCGAAGAACAGAAATTTCCCGAACCCCGTTCGCTCGATGCGCTTCAAAAACTGCTTAGGGATGATCTGATCCGTGTCCACGTTCCCCCGATCCAGCGGGGCCGCAATGCCGGTCAGCCTGACAAATGGTTCCATATCTTTTCCTTCTTTCCCCAGCTCAAGCAGCGATCTTCTTTGTTGACTGCTCCCGAAATAATCGCGCCGCTATTTTCCGAACGCGGGCAAACACGTCGGCGATATTTTCCGCTTGATGTCCGTGCGCCACCTGATTGCGGAGCGGCAGCGTTTTGATGAGAACATCGTAATCATCACGATCCAGAACGCCCTCCGACGTGAGAAGCGTAATCAGGGTTGCGGGCGTTTCGTTGGGCAGTTCAAGACGCTTCGCCTGACTGAGCCGCCGCAGAATGGCTTCCAGCGCAGACCAGACGACGAGCAGGGCGCTGTCGTGCAGCCCGCGTTTGGCGAGCCGTTGTCCGGCGCGCAGGCGTTCGTCTATGTCGTGTTCCGAGTACAGCGGTCTCGACGCCTCGACAAGTTCCTCTTCCCGATGGTTGTTGACGATTAGTTCCATCCGCCAGCCAGGATGAGATTTTATGGCTTCTTGGAGCCGCTCCCAGTAATCGACAGCGTAAGTTTTACCTGATCCTTTGACCTCAACGAAAATATGCTCGTCGGGCGTGGTCGCCAGCAGATCAGGATAAAAACCCTGCAAAAAATCCGGCAGCCGATGCTGAGGCGGTTCTACTTCGACAGAGAAGCCCCGCCGTATGTAGCGGTCGGCCACTTCTCCAAGGAAACGTTGTGCGTAAGCAGGCCGCATAAATGTGGACATGGTTAAACCTCTTTTTCCTCCCAAAACAGCGTGATATGCAAAAACTCAACAAATTTACTGATCGTTATCGCGCGAGTGACAAGAAAAGGAAGCAATGCCTCTTCGATTTTGCCAGCAATATCCACGTTGAGATCAATTCGCTCACTGGTTAGTTTATAAATTAGTTGGTCGTCCGCATAAATTGCCTGATAGGTTTGGTGTAACTGGCTTTGCTTTCGGTTCATCTTTGCCAGCCGTTGCGGATCGCTTCGCGGCTTAAGCCCGTCGAGCGTCCATTTGAGAACGTTGTCAACGTCATAAAGCACATCTTGACAGAAAGTGGTGACGTACATCTCTAAGGGCATATCGAGGGGTAAAGCCGACGTTCGGGCATCTGCAATCCACTGCGAGTACGCGGCGACGCCAACTTTCTGCTGCCAGTCCATCTTCGGTTTGGGTTCGTCATTGTTGGCGCTGTAGGGCGGCCCCTCGACGACAAACGCGAACGTAAGTTAGCCATGCGCCACGTATTAACCCCGGTCTGCCGCTACTTTTGCCAGTCGCGGATGTCTACGAGGTGACCAGCGATAGCGGCGGCGGCGGCCATTTCGGGGCTGACCAGATGGGTGCGCCCGCCCTTTCCCTGGCGACCCTCGAAGTTGCGGTTGCTGGTCGAGGCGCAGCGCTCGCCGGGCTGCAAAATATCGGGGTTCATGCCCAGACACATCGAGCAGCCCGCCTCGCGCCACTCAAACCCGGCCTCGGCGAAAATCCTGTCCAGCCCTTCCGCTTCGGCCTGCCGCTTGACCGCCGCCGAGCCGGGAACCACGAGAGCGTGAACCCGCGCGCTGACCTGGCGGCCCTGCGCGACCCCCGCCGCCGCCCGCAAATCCTCGATGCGGCCATTGGTGCAGGAGCCGATGAAAACCTTGTCCAGTTCCAGCGACCGCAATTCCGCGCGCGGCGTCAGCCCCATGTATTCCAGCGCGCGGGCGATGGCGCGGCGGTCGGACTCGCTGTCGTAATCTTCGGGCGCGGGAACGCGCGCCGTGACCGGCAGGGTCATGCCCGGACTGGTTCCCCACGAGACGTGCGGCGCAATGTCGCCCCCCTCAAACTCAAGCAGTGTGTCAAAGGCCGCGTCCGGGTCCGAGGGCAGAGTCTGCCAGTAGGCCAGAGCCGCGTCCCATTCCGCGCCCTGCGGCGCATACGGACGGCCTTGCACATACGCAAAAGTTTTCGCGTCGGGGGCGATCATGCCCGCCCGCGCGCCCGCCTCGATGCTCATGTTGCAGACGGTCATGCGGCCTTCCATCGAAAGCGCGCGGATGACCTCGCCGGTGTACTCAACGGCATAGCCGGTCGCGCCGTCCGTGCCGATTTTGCCGATGATGGCGAGGATCACGTCTTTGGCCGTGACGCCGTAGCTCAGCGCGCCGTTGACGCGAATTTCCATTGTTTTGGGGCGCGACTGCGGCAGAGTTTGGGTGGCGAGAACGTGTTCGACCTCGCTGGTTCCGATGCCGAAGGCCAGCGCGCCGAACGCGCCGTGCGTGCTGGTGTGGCTGTCGCCGCATACAATCGTCATGCCCGGTTGCGTCAGTCCCAGTTCCGGCCCGATCACATGCACGATGCCCTGCC
>JBBRNU010000225.1:0-7065 GCA_038230115.1 Chthonomonadales bacterium
AACATCCTGCTCAAGTTATTGCAGGCAGCGGAAAGCCAGAATCCGAGCGGTGGCCTGGAACAGACCGTCAAGGCCGCGCAGCGCGGCATCATCTACATCGACGAGATAGATAAGATTAGCCGCAAAAGCGAAAACCCCTCGATCACGCGCGACGTGAGCGGCGAGGGCGTCCAGCAGGCGCTGCTGAAAATTCTCGAAGGCACGGTCGCGAATGTGCCGCCGCAGGGCGGGCGCAAGCATCCGCAGCAGGAATACGTGCAGCTGGACACGACCAATATCCTGTTCATCTGCGGCGGGGCGTTCGAGGGGCTGGCCGAAATCATCGAGCGGCGCATCAACACGCGCACGATGGGCCTGCGCTCCAACATCGCCACGAAAGTCGAGCGGCAAGCGCAAAAAGGCAGCCTGTTCTCGCACGTCATGCCCGACGACCTGCTGAAGTTCGGTCTGATCCCGGAGTTCATCGGGCGTCTGCCGGTCGTCGCCACGCTGAACTCGCTGGACGAGGAGGCGCTGGTCAAAATCCTGGTCGAGCCGAAAAACGCGCTCGTCAAGCAGTACGCCAAGTTCTTCGAGTACGATGGCGTGGAACTGGTCTTTTCCGAGGGCGCTCTGCGCGAAATCGCCCGCGAAGCGATGCAGCGTAGCACGGGCGCCCGCGCCCTCCGAACTATCATCGAAGAGGTGATGCTCAACATCATGTACGAGATTCCCTCGTCGAAGGATGTGAAGCGCTGTTTGATTGGCGAGGACACGGTGCGCGAGCGTATTGACCCGCTGCTGGAAACCACGACGAGCCTGCGGCAGGCGTCGTAGGCGCAAGCGCGGCGCGCACGGCATCCCGGAACGATTGGGCAGGGCCAGCGTAAATTTTACGTTGGCCCTGTCTTTTTTGTCAGTTTGCGTACAAGATGCCGGGTGATTTGCGGACCGGCCCAACAAGGAATTACCATTCCCCAACAAGGAATTACCATTCCCCAACAAGGAATTGCCCTTCGCAAGCGCGAACTTCGATGGACATTCCAACCGCGCCCTCGAAGTAATTGAAACCATCGAAAACGAAATGAACGCGAAACTGCACGTGAAGTTTGCCGTCGAAAGGGTTGACTCAGTATGCCACGCGCTTCCAAAAAGCCAAAAACTACGCCCGAAACCGATGCGATTTTAGCCGCCGCCGAAGCCGAGGCCGCCAGCGACTTTGCGATTGAGATGGCCGCGCTCGCCGAAAGCGCGGAGGGCGAAGACGCTTTTCCCACGACCCTGCCCCTGCTGCCGATCCGCGACCAGGTGTATTTCCCGCACATGATTTTTCCGCTCCTCGTAGGGCGCGAGAAGTCGGTGCGCGCCCTGGAAGAGGCCGCCGCCCAGAACCGTTATATCTTCATTGTGGCGCAGAAGAACCTGAGCGCTGAAGACCCCGACCCGGAAGACATTTATGACGTGGGCATCGCGGCGGAAATCATGCAGATTTTGCGCGTGCCGGACGGCACGGTGCGCGTCATGCTGGAAGGGCTGGAGCGCTGCCGCATCGTGAAGTTTTTGCAGACCGAGCCGTTCCACCGTGTCCAGGTCGAGATGCTGCCGACGCGCGAAAGCAAAGACCTGCCGACCGAAGCGCTCATGCGAAGCGTCACGACGCAGTTCGAGCAGGTCGTCACGATCAGCAAAAACATCCAGCCGGAAGCCCTCATCAACGTCATGAACACGGATGAGCCGGGCCGTCTCGCCGACGTGATTACGCCCTATCTGCGCCAGATGCGGATCGAGGCGCAGCAGGAAGTGCTGGAAACCGAAGATGTGCATGAGCGGCTGCACAAGCTTTCGCTCGTCCTGAAAAAAGAAGCCGAGATTCTCGAACTGCAAAAGAATATCCGTTCCCGCGTCGAGAAGGAAATGGGCGACACGCAGCGCGAGTTTTTGCTGCGCGAGCAGATGAAGGTAATCCAGCAGGAATTGGGCGAGCGGGACGAGCGGGGCAGCGAGTTGGACGAGTACCGCGCCAAAATCATTGCGGCCGAAATGCCCGAAATGGCCGCCGAGCGCGCGAGCAAGGAAGTGGATCGGCTGGAAAAGATGCCGTTCGCCGCGCCGGAAGGGGTCGTCATTCGCAACTATCTGGACTGGCTCGTTTCGCTGCCCTGGAGCGAGGCGACCGCCGACGACCTGAACATTGACGAGGCCGCCGAAGTCCTGAATGAAGACCACTATGGGCTGGAAAAGGCCAAAGAGCGAATCGTGGAATTTCTTGCCGTGCGGCAGTTGACCGGCACGTCACGCGGGCCGATCTTGTGTTTTGTCGGGCCGCCGGGCGTGGGGAAAACGTCTATCGGCAAATCCATCGCGCGGGCGCTGGGGCGTAAGTTCATTCGCGTCAGTCTGGGCGGCGTGCGCGACGAGGCCGAAATTCGGGGGCATCGGCGCACATATATCGGCGCATTGCCGGGCCGCATTTTGCAGGGGATCAAGCAGGCGGGCGCGCGAAACCCTGTCTTCATGCTGGACGAAATTGACAAATTAGGCATGGATTTCCGGGGCGATCCCTCGTCCGCCCTGCTGGAAGCGCTCGACCCGGAACAGAACCACGAGTTCAGCGACCATTATCTGGAAACGCCCTTCGATTTATCCGACGTGATGTTCGTGATGACGGCCAACCTGCTCGACCCGATTCCCGCCGCCCTGCGCGACCGCATGGAAGTGATCTCGTTCGCGGGCTACACGGAAGAGGAAAAACTGAAAATCGCCTCGCGCTTTCTGGCCCCCAAGCAGCGGCGCGATCACGGATTGACGGCGGAACATCTGACGATCACCGACGCCGCCCTGCGAAAACTGATCCGCGAATACACGCGCGAGGCGGGCGGTCGCAACCTGGAGCGCGAAATCGCCACGCTCTGCCGCAAGGTGGCGCGCAAAGTGGCGGGCGGGCAGGTGGGACACGTCACGATCTCCGAGGACAATCTGAGCGAATTTCTGGGCCAGCGCCGCTACCATTACGGCGTCATGGAGGAGCAGGATCAAATCGCCGCCGCGACCGGCCTGGTTTATACCGAAACCGGCGGCGACATCGTGACGATTGAGGTCAGTTTGCTGCGCGGGCATGAGGGCCGGGTTCAATTGACCGGGCAGTTGGGCGAGGTGATGAAGGAGTCGGCGCAAACGGCGTTTTCGTACCTGCGCTCGCGAGCCGAAGCCCTGGGCGTGGACGAGGATTTTTACCGGAAAATGGACGTTCACATTCATGTTCCCGCCGGGGGCGTGCCGAAAGACGGGCCGTCGGCGGGCATCACCCTCGCGACAGCGATTGCTTCGGCCCTGACGCGGCGCGCGGTTCGCAAAGACGTGGCGATGACGGGGGAAATCACGCTGCGCGGGCGCGTCCTGCCGGTCGGGGGCGTAAAGGAGAAGTTGCTGGCGGCGCACCGGGCCGGGCTGCGAACCGTCCTGCTGCCCAAAGACAACGAAAAAGACCTGGAAGAGCTGCCCGATAACATCCGCGAGGAGATGACCTTCCACTTCGTCTCGCACATGGACGAGGTGCTGGCGCTGGCCCTGCGGCCCGAACCCGCCGCGCCCAAAAGCGAGACGAACGGGCATGGCGAGCCGCCGGTCAAAGTCCCGGTCGCGTCCAAGCCCGGCAAAGAAACCGGCAAGTCGCGCCGCAAAAACGCCGACTGACGATCAGGCAAAACCGCCTTGAAAAAGAAACCCCCGCTGACTATTCAGCAGGGTTTCTTTTTCACCAAATTCTTTTGACTCCGTATTGGTCGAAATGCTCGTCGCGACCAATGATCGGTATGTCTAAAACAAGGCTTTGAGCAATAATCAACCGGTCGAAAGGATCGTTATGCTCCCTCTCTTTCATGTAGGGGAGAACCGAAAGACGAGCGACATGGATGGGTTCTATAGGCATAAGCATTATTTTATGCTTCGCCATCTGAACATCCAAAAATTCATCGAGTGAACAATTAATTTGTATTGGACTACGATGACCCGGCAGAGAAAGTTTGATTCCGATTTCAAATATGCTGCCTGAACTCAGCCACCGGTTATTTCGCCCATCCATCAGATACGCCTTGGCGATAGGACTGAGTTGAGGGTTGTCCTGAACAAACCATAGAAACGTGTGCGTATCGAGAATAGCGTCCATCACATATATTCTGAAAAATCATCCAGCGGCGCGTCGAAATCGTCGCCAAGGTAGGCAATCATATCTTTTCCGCCGCCGGGCAAAATGATTTGATCCAGCGTAAGCCCTTGCGCCAACAAATCTTGAACGATAGCCTCGGTTATGATTGTTTCACACGTTTTATTTTGTTGTGCGGCTACGCTAGGAGAAATTTCAAGGAGATTATTTTCTGGTATCATGGCGCGTCGTGTACCTCATCAAGTGACTGCTCGCTGCGTGAAATGGCCTTAACATTATAAATGAAGAGCAGGTTCTTCATGATGTTATTGTACCACCTTTGTCAAGATGACAGACGCTCCCTTTCGTACACATGTTTCAAGAAGAGAGCGCCTCGCCGATTTCGTGTGGCGAGGCGGTTTCCAGCCAGAGCGTGAGGGCTTCGACAAGATTTTGCCGCGCCTCTTCTACGGTCGCGCCCTGGCTGGGAATATCCAGTTCTGTGCAGGACGCGACATAAATGGTCTCGCCCGTACTCAAACGTTCCGGCTCGATTTCGACGGCGAAGTCCAGTGATGACATAACCTTCACTCGTTCCTTTCTGTCAAATCTGCGCCCGCCCCCCATTTCGAGAGGAGGCGGGCGCAAATATATCGGAGACAGCGGAATTAAACAGGAACGGCTAGCCGACCGTCATGGTGGAATAGACGGCGGTGAAGACCTCTTTGGGCGTGGTCAGGCCGCGCGCGATTTTGTCGTAGCCGTCCTGGAGCATGGTTCGCATTTTCTGGTGCGTGAGGACGTGCTGCGTGATGTCGCCGATGCTCGACCGCTTGGCAATCAATTCACGCAGTTCCGGTGTGCTGGTCACGATCTCGAACAAGCCGAGACGCCCCTTGAACCCGGTCTGGCGGCAAACGTCGCAGCCCGCGCCTTTGTAAAACGCCTGGCTCTGCGCGACAGCCGGGTCCAGGCCGATTTCGATCAGTTCGTCGGGCTGCGGCTGATACTGCGTTTTGCAGTTCACGCAGATCGTGCGGATCAGGCGCTGAGCCATAACCGCCTGCAGGGTCGAGGCGATGAGATACGGTTCCGCCCCCATGTCCATCATGCGGCCCAGGGTCTCGACCGCGTTGTTGGTATGCAGCGAACTTAGAACAAGGTGACCCGTCAGACTGGCCTGAATGCCGATGCCCAGCGATTCCGGGTCGCGCATTTCGCCGACGAGCATCACGTCCGGGTCTTGCCGCAGGAACGAGCGCATCACGCGCGGGAACGTCAGTTTTTCCGTCACCTGCACCTGCGTGATATGGTCGGAAAACTCGTATTCTACGGGGTCTTCGACGGTCACGATATTGCGCTTTTCGCGGTCGAGTTTGTTGAGCGAGGCGTACAGCGTCGAGGTTTTGCCGCTTCCGGTCGGGCCGGTCACCAGCACGAGGCCATACGACGACTGGATGGCGTTCTCCCACTTTTTCATCTGTTCGGGAGCCATGCCCAATTTTTCCAGTTCGACTTTGGCCCCGACGGGATCGAGAATACGCATGACGACTTTTTCGCCGTTGAGCATCGGCAGGCAGGACATACGGGCGCTGAGTTTGCGCGTTCCGTATTCCATGTCCACGCGCCCGTCCTGCGGTTCGCGTCGCTCGTCGAGGTGCATTCCGCCCGCGAGTTTCAGACGGGCGAGAATGTTGGGAATGATGTCCTGGTTGAGCTGGCCCACGTCGTGCATCACGCCGTCAATGCGGTAGCGGACCAGCAGGCGGGCGCGCTCCGGCTGCAAATGCACGTCGGACGCGCCCAGGTCAAGCGCTTTTCGCATCATGAAGTCAACGGCGGTGACGGCTTCGGTCAGGTCGCCGCCCATCTCGCGCGAGACCCCGCCCTCGCGCATAATCAATTTGAACTGCGGCGGCGCTCCCGCGCGGATCGGCTGTGTCATCTGTGTCATTGGTCTGATCCCTTTTTCTTTCTCAGCCCCTGCCGGTCGTCCCGGCCTGCAACAGCCGATATATTAGCGATCCGCCGGGTAAATTCCTGCCTCGCAGCGGTTCTGGCGGTTCCGTCTTCGGCCCCGTCCGGCGATAAGCAGTCCCCCGCCGCCCATTCCCATCGTCAGCAGCCAACTCCACGCCCCCGGCTCCGGCACAGCCTTCCACAACACGGCGTAGTAGTAAGTCCGGTCTACACTCGCCACGCCGATTACGTCGCCTGCCGCATTGATGCCGAACGCCTGCGACTCGTCAAAGTCAGCGGGCAGGAAAGCGTTCAGGTCGAGCGCGCTCTGCGCCGTTCCCTGCCAGACCAGCGCGTGATTGCGATATTGCGAAAGCGCGCCGATGCCGTAACCGGCCTGCCGCCCTCCGTTGGTCGCGAATCCTTCTGAGGTATCGAACCCGGCGGGGTTGAGGTCAAGGTAAGCGTTGGCCGCTCCCTTCCACAGCACGGCATGGGTGTACTGCCCCGTCGCCAGACCATACCCCTCGCCCACCACGTCGCTGCCCGAAACGCCCCAGGCGCGCGAGGAAGAAAAGCCGATTGGATTGTAGTCCATTGCGCTTTCCGCCGTGCCGTGCCAGACCAGAGCGTGCAGACCCGGCGTCCCGTTCAGGCTCGAACCGTCGCCGACCTGCGTGTTGCCATCCATCGCCTGCATCGTCGAGCCGCCCGTAGGAACCTGTTTCGACTGAAGGTCAACCGCGCTGGCCGCCGTCCCGTGCCAGAGGATGGCGTGTTCGATGTGATTGGAGGTCAGATCAGCGAAGCCGCCCTGCGCGCTGCCGGAAACGCAGGTCGCGCCGGAAGTCGAGAACCCGGCGGGATTGAGGTCAACATAACTGGCAGCGGTTCCATGCCAGAGAAGCGCGTGTTCATTGAGGCCGGTGGAATAACTGCTCCCGAAACCGGCCTGCGTGTCGCCGTCCACGCCGAAGGCGCGCGAG
>JBBRNU010000226.1:0-7056 GCA_038230115.1 Chthonomonadales bacterium
GTCCTGAAAGACCGGCGCACGAAAAATTTAACGAAGCGTCTGCGGCCCGGCGACATCGCGCTCATTCATCACGCCGACCTCGACACGACCGCTGCCCGCGCCCTCGCCGACTGCAAAGTCAGCGCGGTCGTCAACGCCGCGTCCAGCATTACGGGCCGCTATCCGAACCGGGGGCCGCTCGTCCTGCTCGAAGCGGGCATTCCCCTGCTCGACGCGATTGGCGACGAGGCGTTCGCGCTGGCCCCGGACGGACGCCCCGCCGCGCTCGACGGCGACTCGCTGCGGTTCGCTTCGGGCGTCTGCTTCGAGGGAACCCGGCTGACTGCCGAGCGCATTGCAGCCCTGATGGAAAAAGCCCGCGCCAACATCAGCGAAGAACTCGACCGCTTCGCGCGCAACACGCTGGAATTTCTCAACAACGAAAAGGCGCTGCTGTTTGATCCCGTGGACGCGCCGCGCCTGCGAACCCGCTTCGCCAACCGTCATGTGCTGATTGTGGTGCGTGGCGAGGGTTTCAAAGACGACCTGGCCCTTCTAGGCGATTACCTGCGGGACACGCGCCCGGTTCTGCTGGCCGTAGACGGCGGGGCCGACGCCCTGCTCGAAGCGCGCCTGAAGCCCGACTTGATTTTAGGCGACATGGACAGCGTGAGCGACGCGGCCCTGGGCTGCGGGGCGGAACTGGTCGTGCATGGGTATGTGCGCGGCGATAAGCGCGGGGCGCCGGGATTGGAGCGCGTGCTGGCGCTGGGGCTGGAGGCCGTCGTTTTCCATTCGCCGGGAACGAGCGAAGACGTGGCGATGCTGCTGGCCGACGAGATGGGCGCGCGGCTCATCGTCGCGGTCGGCACGCATTTTTCCCTGGAAGATTTTCTCGATAAGGGCCGCAAGGGGATGGCAAGCACGTTCCTGACCCGCCTGCGGATCGGCTCGAAACTGGTGGACGCAAAGGGCATTGCCCGGCTGTGGCAGGGGCAGCGGATTCGCTGGGGCGAAATCGCCTTCCTCCTGTTCGCCGCCGCGATGCCGATGGTCGCCGTCCTGTCCTTATCGCCCGCCGGTCAAAACGTTCTGCGAACGCTCAGTGTCTGGCTTCGCTTCCATTATCGGTAACGGCTGTTCTGTGAGTTTGGCGCGGTCTTGGTTCACCTTACGCTTGGCTGGCGCGCCCTCTCCTTGTGCAAATAGAGGACAGCAAAGGCGTGGGGTTTGGCGGTAACTGTGGGGTCTACCCTCATCCCCGGCCCTTCTCCCTGCATGGGAGAAGGGAGCAAAGGTATTGGACTGGCGCGTTGCAGGCAGGAAAAAACCTTGTCTCGGCGCATCGGCATTGCGGATTTAGCCCGCGCAGGCGGGCTTTGCATTTCAGAGCGGGCATTCATGCCCGTTCGCCCCGTTCGACGCGCCTTTCAAAATGGGCATTTTAGCCCGCGCAGGCGGGTTTCACAATTTCTGCCGGGGGTTTCAACCCTTCGGCTTTCTCGGCTGCCAGCATTGCGTTTTAGAATAGGGTTCAATCCCGTTCGACTCATAGAATTAGGCGGGAGGCGCTGTGGGGCCAGGGTTCAAATATCACGTCGTCACGATTGCCGCCATCTTTTTCGCGCTCGCGATCGGGCTGGTGGTGGGCAGCCTCTTCGCCTCGCCCAGCCTGGCGGATCGGCAAAAGCGCGCCATCGCCTCCCTGCAAAACACGCTCAACAAAGACAACGCCGACCTGCGGCAGGATTTGGGCCGCTACCGTGAGTTCGCCTCGGAAACCATGCCGCTCCTGCTCCGGGGACGGCTTGCCAACGCGCCGGTCGCCATTATCCAGACCGGCGATTACGCCGACGCCCTGCCCAACCTGCGCGCCGCGCTGGAAATGGCCGGGGCGCGCGTTCTGTCGGTCACGACCATTGACCGCGCGTTCGCCCGCCCGGACGAACTGCTCAACCCCGACCTGACCACTCTGCACAATGCGGACGCGCGCTTTCCCGTCAATCGCGAGGGACTGGCCGACCGGCTGGCGGGCATTCTGGCGCGCGGCGACTCGCCGGTTGACAGCCTGATGGCCGCGCTGGAACATGAAAATTTCCTGCGCGCCGATGCGGGCGGCGATTTTCTGACCCCGGCTCGCTATGTCGTCGTTCTGGCCGGCCGCCGCAGCGAAGTCTCGAACCGCCCCGCTTATGTGGATCAGCCCCTCGTCGTCGCGCTGCAAAAACAGGGATTGACCGTCGTCGCCTGCGAGCCGCAAAACGCCGTCGCTTCCGATATCGCCGCCTACCACGCCCTGAACTTAGACTTGACGACGGTCAACAATATAGATACCGACATCGGGCGCTGCGCGCTGGTTTTCGCCCTCAACCTCGCTCCCGGCGGCGACAAAAACGACTACGGCGTGAAGCCGACCGCAAGCCAGTTGCTGCCCCCGCTGACGGATACCCCCAACAAGCCATGATTTCCGCGCTGATTCCGGCCTGCAATGAGTCGGAGCGTCTTGCCGACACCCTCGCCGGGCTGCGCGCGGGCGGAATTTTAGGCGCGGACGGCGAAATCGTGGTCGTGGACGACGGCTCGACCGATGACACCGCAGCGCGGGCGGAAGCGGCGGGCGCGGACGTCATTTTTCGACAGGCCAACGCGGGCAAGGGCGCGGCGCTCCGGCAGGCGTTACAATTGTCGCAGGGCGACGTCATCTTGCTGCTGGACGCTGATTTAGGCCGTTCGGCGGGCGAAGCGCGCCTTTTGCTTGCGCCCCTCCTCGCGAATGAGGCCGACATGACCATCGCCGCCTTTCCGCAGCGGGCGGGCAAGGGCGGCGGGGTCGGGCTGGTGGTGCGGCTGGCGCGCTGGGGGATTTTTCGCCTGACCGGGCGCGTCATGGTCTCGCCGCTTTCGGGACAGCGGGCAGTTCGCCGCGAGGTCTTGACGCAGGTCGGCGGTTTCGCCGAGGGCTGGAGCGTGGAAATCGCCCTGACGGTGACGGCCCTGCGCGCGGGTTTCCGCGTTTTGGAAGTTCCGACGACGATGACGCACCGCGTGACCGGGCGCGATTTTGGGGCGATCCGACACCGGGCCGCGCAGTTCATTGCGGCCCTGCGCGTCCTGTTTCGGCTCTGGCGCGACGCCCCCCGCCCGCCGTCTCGCCGCCAAAACTAAAACAGGGTATTTGCCGGGGATTTTTAACCTCCGGCAACGGCGCTACCCTTTGGCTATTTTTGCCCATCCCCCGCCAGAGTAAAATCAGGCTAACCATTAGATGTTCCGACGAATAACGGGAACTCTGCGAAAAACTACTATTCATAGTGGCGAGAGATGCTTGTTCGCCACTGTAAATCGCGTAGACAAACTATTCATCGGAACATCTATTGATAATTTACCCGTTGTAAGAGGCATTCTCGGCGCGAAAGGTCGGATTAGGGTCTTAGACCCTTGGCAGTGGCAGTCGGTGTCGAAGAATGCAGAAAGCGACCCTAATCCGACACTTTTCCGGCCTCTATCCGACGTCGGATTAGCGTATACTCTATTCCGACACCCGCACAGTCGTCAACACGATGAAAAGTTTCCTATCCTCACAGGAGGTTCTTCCGTGACCGAAGCTAAGCAGGCTCCGTTTCCAGACCCGATCGAAACCGACCGTCTTCTGCTTCGCTCCCCGCGGCCGGGAGATGGCGTTGAAGTCCACCAAGCCATCCGCGAATCCTATGCCGACCTGCACGAATGGATGGACTGGGCCAGTTGCTTGCCCGATGTCGCGGAAATCGAGCAAAGAAAACAGCAAGCCCACGCCCGTTTTCTCGCGGGCGAGGATTTCCAGGTTCATGCCTATCTGAAGACGACGAACGTTCTTGTGGCCGTGGCGGCGCTCCATCCGCTGCACTGGAGCGTTCCCAGCTTCGAGATCGGCTACTGGGGCCGTTACGGCTATCAGGGACAAGGCTGTGTCACCGAAACGGTCCGTGCGCTGACACGCGTGGGCTTGGATGTGTTCCAGGCGAAGCGGATCCAAATCTGCTGCGACGAACGCAACCTTCGTAGTCGTCGCGTTGCCGAACGGGCGGGCTACGACCTGGAAGCCGTGCTGAAAAACGAGCAACGCGCTCCGGACGGCAGGCTGCGGAATACGCTTGTATTTGTCGTAATCTCCGTTTCGTCAGGATAGCCATTTACTACGGTAAAGACTAATTTTACGCAAAATTGACGCAAGGATGAAAATGGCGCGGGCTTCATCACGCAAATGTTTTTCAGTGGATTTATTAATGTAGCTTATAGACGAATCACTTGAACATTGGACACTTGCGCTCGTGCTTGGGAAGATTGATTGTCCGACCTCTATCTGATTTGTCTATTAGAAAGATTTTACACGGGCGGGGGATGTGCAAAAATAGCCCCTTTCCTGCCAGACGCTTCCAACTCCCGGCCTCGCCCGGTTACAAAGTGAATAGGTCGCCTGCATAGCATGAGCAAGGCGCAAGAAAAGCGTGGAGGAAACCGCGAGCATGGATGAGATTGGCGGCGACCCTGGGGCCGCGCTCGCTTCCAGGGGCGCGCAAATCTGGCTGGACAAGGGCGACCGCCTGCTGGCGCGGGCGCAAGCGCAGATCGAAGCGCGCCTTCCCCTTCCCGAAGCCTGGCGTTCGCATGTCTTCTTGTCGTCGCGCAGCCTGCTTCTCACCCTCGCCGCCCTCCTGCTCCTGCTGATTCTGCCGCCCCTGCTCGGCTGGACGCTGCGCCGAACCGGGCGCGTCGAGGCCAACTTTCGGGGCGAGCGCGTTCTGCAAAGTTACGGTGTCGTCATCGTCGCGATTGCTGGTCTGCTGTTCGGCCTGCGCGCCGAACTGTTTCCCGCCCTGCGCGCCGCGTCGCTGATCTGGCTTGTCGGCATTTTGGGGTTCGGCGCGCTCGGCCTGCTCGATGACGTGCGCGGCGATAAGCGCATCAAAGGGCTGGGCGGGCATTTTCAGGCGGCGTTTCAGCAGCGCGTCCTTACGACCGGATTTATCAAGGCCGTTGGCGGCGTGGGCCTGTCGCTTGGGCTGGCCCATCATCTGCACCCGAATAATCTGCTGCTCACTTTCCTGGGCGCGGCGATCATCGCCTTGTTCGCGAACGCCGTCAACCTGCTCGATTTGCGCCCCGGTCGCGCGGGCGCAGCGTTCCTGTTTCTCGCCCTGATTTTGCTCGTCGCGCCGATTTTTCAGTCCCATGCCGTTTTGAGCGCGCCGCCCCTGCTCTATCTCGTTCTGCCCGCGCTCGTCGTCTGGAACCGGGACGCGCGGGCGACCGTGATGATGGGCGACGCCGGCAGCAATCCCCTGGGCGCGGGTCTGGGCCTGGCCGTCGCCGCGACGACCGATTGGCGAGCGCAAATTGTCGTCTTGGGCGCGCTGATGGCGCTGCACCTGGTCGCCGAGCGCGTTTCCCTGACCCGCCTCATCGAGAACAATCCCCTCCTGCGCGCCCTCGACCGCCTGACGGGATCGCGGTAACTCATTTCGTTCCGCCGCTTTCGACAGCCATACAACAACCATATGACAAACTGCCAGCCAACGCTCAAAATCGCCCCTGCGGAGGAACCTCGTCATGCCCGTGACCGTGCGCCGCGCCGAAGCGAACGACGCCCCGGCCCTGTTCGATCTGATTGCCGCCCTCGCCGCCTTCGAGGAACTGGAGCCGCCGAGTGTGGAAGCCCTTGCCCGGCTGCGACGCGACGGCTGGCCCGACGATGGCAGCGCGCCTCGTTTCGCCGCCTGGCTCGCCGAGACAACCGACGAAACGACGGCGACCGATGCCGCCCAAACGCAAAAAGGCCTGCCCTCCATAAATGAGAACGGGCCGTCGGCAATCGGTCGGGCGGCGGGCTATGCAATCACCTTCGAGACTTACTCGTCGTTTCTCGCCCTCCCCACCCTCTATCTGGAAGATATTTTCGTGCGCGTGGACGCCCGGCGGCATGGCGTCGGCTCGGCCCTCATGCGGCATCTCATCGCGCACGCTCTGGAACGCGGCTGCGGGCGCGTTGAATGGGTCGTCCTCGATTGGAACGTCAACGCGCAGACCTTTTACCAGCGCATCGGCGCGAACCATCTGACCGAATGGCAGACCTACCGCCTGACGAATGCGGAAATGCCCGCCGCCCTCGCCCGACTTGCCTCTCGCAATGAGCGCGCCTGACTCGCCTTGGATTCTCGTCAGCGTCTCGTTCGCGGCCCTCTGCCCGGTCAAGGCCGGTTTACACTTCCAGCCCCGCAAGCCGCATCAGGGCGAGCGCGTTGCTTTGGCGGGCCACGCCCGGACGCGCCTGATAATCGAAGGTCATCTTGCCGTCTGTGATATCATCGGCGAAATGCAGGTTGACGGCGTGAAGGTTCGCGTCCTCGGCGATGCGCGTCAACGCCAGGTCATGGGTCGTCACGAATCCCGACGCGCCCCGCGACGCCAGACTGCGAACTGTCGCTTCGGCCCCGATCAGACGATCGTGCGAGTTCGTGCCGTGCAGAATCTCGTCCAGCAAAAACAACACGGGATACGCGCCCGCCGCCAGGTCGAAAATCTGCCGCAGGCGCAGCAGTTCGGCGTAAAAGCGCGACACGCCGTCCTGAAGCGAATCAGTCGTTTGAATGGACGTTCCGACCTGCCACACGGTCAGCCGCAGGCTTCGGGCGCACACCGGCCCGCCCGCGAATGCAAGCGCGGCGTTGACGCCAATCGCGCGCAGATAGGTGCTTTTGCCCGACATATTGGAGCCGCTGACGATGATCAGCCGCTGTTCGGCGTTCAGGCGCACGTCGTTACGAACCAGTTTCGCCGCCCCGATCAGGGGATGCCCGACCGTTTCGCCCTCGAAAACGCCTTCGTCTTCCACGAGGTCGGGAAAAGGATCGTCGGGCCGCTCATAGGCATAGCCCGCCAGACTCAGCAGCGCCTCCAGTTCGCCCAGCGCGTCCGTCCAGCGCGCCAGCGACGCCCCCTCCCGCTCCCGCCACGCTTCCACCGCCAGGGCGATTTGAAACGTCCAGAGCAGCAGAGCGTCGAGCGGCGCAAAGAGTTCGTTGCCCCGAAATTCCAGCA
>JBBRNU010000227.1:0-7054 GCA_038230115.1 Chthonomonadales bacterium
AGACAGAATTTTTGTTTTGACCGGCGCGGCGGGCGCGATTGCGTTTCTGGCCTGGTTTTTCTTCGGCCCCAAAGCGGGCAAGCGCGCCGAGAAAAAAGCGGGCGTTCAAGAAATCACGATTCGAGTGGAAGGAACCTATCAGCCCGATCATATTCAGGTGCAGGCCGGAGTCCCCGTGCGCTTGAAATTCGACCGGCAGGAGACGACGGGATGTTCGGAGCGCGTGGTTTTCCCGGATTTTCATATCAACCGGGAACTGCCCGCTTTCCAGACGACGACGATTGAGTTCACGCCGGACAAGCCGGGCGCATTTGCGTTCGCCTGCGGCATGAATATGTATCGGGGCCAGCTGCTTGTCACTTCGGCGGCGACGCCTGCCCTCGTCAGCGGCGACCGGGCGGCCTCTCCCGGCGATGCCGCTCCGGTCAGCGCAATATCGCCGACGCTGGAACGGTGCGACCTGACCGTTACGGGAATGCACTGCGCGTCGTGCGTCGGGCGCGTCGAAAAGGCGCTCGCGCAGGTTCCGGGCGTGCAGGACGCGACGGTGAATCTGCTTTCCGAGCGCGCCGCCGTGTCTTTCGACGCGAACCAGACGCAGCCGGGGGATTTGATTGCCGCCGTGTCCGCCGCCGGGTATGAGGCAGGCATAGCGCGTCTGGATCATTTCGGGCAGGCGTCGGAAAGCGCGGCAGGCCAGCCGACCGACCGACCGGCCCGAACCGGGAAACGACCGACCGAAACGCAGGAACTCAAACGCCGTTTTCTGGTTTCGCTGGCGCTGACCCTTCCCGTGCTGATGATGGGCATGGGGCCGCACGTCGGCCTGATCCCGATGCGCTGGACGTTGCAGTCAGGTTGGAATTGGGCGCAGCTGGTCTTGACGACTCCGGTTCTATTTTGGGCCGGGAGCGGCTTCTTTCGCGGCGCGTGGGCCGCTTTCAAGCAGCGCGCCAGCGACATGAACACCCTGATTGCCATCGGCGCGTTCGCTGCTTACGCCTATTCGCTGGCCGTCACGGTCGCGCCCCGCTCCTTCGCGGCGCGCGGGGTGAACCCCGACGTGTATTTCGAGACGGCGGCAGTCATCATTACGCTGATTTTGATGGGCCGCCTGCTGGAAGCGCGGGCGAAACGGGGCATCGGAACCGCCATCGAAAAACTCATCGGCTTGCAGCCCCGGACGGCCCGCGTAATACGAAATGAAACGGAGACCGACCTTCCGATTGGCGAGGTTCGGCCCGGCGACCGCCTGCGGGTGCGCCCCGGCGAAAAGGTTCCCGTAGACGGCGTGGTCGTTTCCGGCGCGTCGTGGGTGGACGAGTCCATGCTGACGGGCGAAAGCCGCCCGGTCGAGAAGGCGGAAGGCGATGCGGTAACCGGGGCGACGCTCAATCAGCGCGGCGGGTTCGTGATGGAAGCGCGGCGGGTCGGCGGCGATACGGTTCTGGCGCAGATTGTTCGGCTGGTCGAGCAGGCGCAGGGCAGCCGCGCCCCGATCCAGCGGCTTGCCGACGTTATCACCGGCTATTTCGTTCCGGTCGTCCTGATGCTCGCGGTCGCCACCTTCGCGGGCTGGTATCTTGCCGGGCCGGAGCCGCGTTTCCTGCACGCGCTGCTGGCGGGCGTCGCCGTTCTCATTATCGCCTGTCCGTGCGCGCTGGGACTGGCGACCCCGACCGCGATTATGGCGGGAACCGGACGGGGCGCGCAGCTGGGCGTCTTGATAAAAAACGCCGAAGCGCTGGAAACCCTGCATCGCGTGCGAACGGTCGCGCTGGACAAGACCGGCACGCTCACCGAGGGCAAGCCCGCGCTTACGGACGTAATTGCCGCGTCAGGAATTGCCGAGTCCGATTTGCTGCGCTGGGCGGCATCAGCGGAGCGGCGCAGCGAACATCCCTTAGCGACCGCGCTTATCGCCGGAGCGCAGGCGCGGGGCCTCGGCCTGACCGAAGCGTCGCAGTTTCAGGCGTTCGCCGGGCGGGGCGTGGAAGCGCGGGTTGACGACCATCATTTACTGCTCGGCAACGCGGCCTTGCTGCGCGAGCGTAACATCAACCCGGACCTGTTTGCGCCGGAGATGGCGCGCTTGTCCGGCGAGGGTAAAACCCCGATGCTGGTCGCCATAGACGGGAACGCGGCAGGCCTGCTTGCCGTCGCCGATCCCGTCAAAGAAACCGCCCGGCCCGCCATCGCCCGCTTGAAAGCGCTGGGCATTGACGTGGTGATGCTGACCGGCGACAACCGCGCGACCGCGGAGGCGGCGGCGCGGCAGATCGGCATGGATTGGGTCATCGCGGACGTGCTGCCGACCCGCAAAGCGGAAGAAATCAAACGGCTCCAGGCGAGCGGACAGTCGGTAGCGATGGTCGGCGACGGCATCAACGACGCGCCCGCCCTGGCCCAAGCCGACGTCGGCATGGCGATTGGCACGGGAACGGACATCGCCATCGAAGCCGCCGACGTGGTCTTGATGCGCGGCGATCTGAATGGGGTGGCGGACGCCATCGAACTGTCGCGCGCGACGATGCACAATATCCGACAGAATCTGGCCTTCGCTTTTGGGTACAATACGCTTGGCATTCCTATTGCGGCGGGCGTCCTGTTTCCCTTTACCGGCTGGCTGTTGTCGCCGATGCTCGCCTCGCTCGCGATGGCCTTGAGCAGCGTTTCGGTCGTCGCCAACGCGCTGCGCCTGCGCGGGTTTGCGCCGTCTGGCCGCAGCAAAAACGCGGCGCGCTTTCGGCGTTCCCGTCCTTATTCACGCCCCACGACCGAAAGCAAGGGCGGGCTTGCGCTCTGAAAATAAAATCTGCTGACCTGACTGCACGCGAACGCGAAGCGCAATGAAAGTCCTACGTAGACGCAAAGCGCAATTGCAAATCTACGCAGAAGCGGAAAAGGAAGATTATGGAGACACCGACGCTTTCGACTCCAACGGGAGAAACGGCGAGCCAGGCGCAGATTGCCGAATGGGTCGAAACGTTCCATCGTGACGGCTATCTCGTTCTGCACGACGTACTATCGCCCGGCAATATCGCAGACTTGAAAGCCGACCTCGACCTCGCCCTGCGCGGCAGCCAGGAGGAGGGCGATGGCATCATTCAACTGCACGCGCGCATGTTCGAGGTCAGCCCCGCCAATCTGCGCCTGTTCGAGCAGGAACCCGTCGTCACGTTCGCCGAAACGCTTATCGAGACTCAGACGCACGTCGTGCATAATAACTCGTTTCGCGTCCAGCCCGGCAAAGGCATTACGACCTGGCATCAGGACGACCCGCCCCACTATTTGGTCATGGAGGGCGAGCCTCCCGCGCACGTGCGCCTGCCGGTTCTGCTGTTCACCGCCAACTACTATCTGACCGACGTGGAGGAGCCGCAATACGGCCCCACGCAGGTCATTCCCGGCTCGCATCTCTTCGGCAAGCCCTGCCCGCCGCGGATAGAGGGAACGCCTTACGCCCCGCGCATGGTGTCGTGTTGTGGCCGCGCCGGAAGCGTCGTGATGTTCAACAATCAAGTCTGGCATCGGGGCGGCCCCAACCTGACAGACCGCGTGCGCTACATCACGCAGGTCAGCTACGCGCGTCGGCTGATCGGTCACAAATACTACCCGTTCATGAACTACCAGATGCCGGAGACCGTTTACGGCGACGCCGGGCCGCGCCTCAAGCGCCTGCTGGGATTTTTGGCGTCGGGAGCCTACGGTTAAGAGACGTTCTCAATATATCCGACACGGGGATGAAACCTATCGTTGTCGAAAATTTTAGGATGTGCGGGAACGACATTTCGAAGAGGCCATTGAAGAAACCCGCGTCCGCTCCGAATGCGGGCCGTCGCGTTGTAATGGCGCTCGCGAGTACGCTGCCGCAGCCCCGCAAATAACTTGAATTGCCGCGCAGCCCCGTTCGCTTGGCGTGCAGGCAGGTGTGTTCAACAGGCAAGCGAGCCTCCATAACAAGTTGAATGCCAAATAGGAAAACGGAAACAGATGAAAACCCCTCGGTCAAAAATAAGGATGCGCGCGGCGTTGACGCTGGCGCTGGGCCTCAGCGCGCTCCTGCCCGCTGTCCGGCCCGCTTCGGCAAACCCGCCTTTCGTGCAGGCCGCCTACCTGTGGACGCAGGCGACGGACGCCGACCTGAATGGCAGCGGCGATTGGGGGATGTACAAGGCGTGGCTTGGAGTGGCCCGGCTGGGGGCCGAGTCCGATCCCGGCGGGTGGGGAAGCTGGCCCGACACCACCGAAGGGTGGAACAACGACAAGTGGGGCGAGCAGCAAACCCGGTACGGAACCCGCGTCCTGCCCGACATTCTCCTGGGGATCGGCGCAATGCCCTACGATTCCACGCCCGGCGCGACCTGGGAACAAAAACTAGTGTGGGAAGACAAGCAGTGGCAGCGGGAGGCGAAGAATGACCCGGCCCTTATACAGCATTTCGTCAACCTCGGCAACCACCTGGTAGATTGGCATTACCAGAGCGTTATCATACGTCTGAACTACGAATTCGACGGCGGCTGGGACCCTTACGGCAACCTCAACGTTATGTCCGGTATGCCCGACAATTTCATCAAGTCCTGGCAGAATATCGTCACCGCCGTTCGCAAAACCGTCCGGGCGAGAAATCCGGACCTCAAGGTCAAATTCCTCTGGAACCCGACGGACAGCAACGTGCAGGTTCAGGCCGCGAAGTTCTACCCCGGCGACGCCTACGTGGACTATATCGGCTTCGACAATTACGACTCTGATTACACCGGCATTTACAAGCCGGGCGTTCAGCCGGACGCGGCCACGCAGCAGAAAGCCTGGACGAACCGCATTCGTCCGCGCATTCAATGGTTCGCAGATTTCGCGTCGGCAGCCAATCCCGGCAAACGCAACGGCTATATTCCTGGTCGGAGCGTCCCGCTGATCGTCGGCGAATGGGGACTATGGCAGGTTGCCGTCGGAGGACGGGGCGCGGGCGGCGACAACCCGTCGTACGTTCAGAATATGTACGATTGGATGACCTCCCACAACGTATACATGGAATGCTATTTCGAGACGCCCGCCGACGGCGTGTCCACGCTCTGGCCGGGCGGCTATCCCAGGCCGGGCAGCGGCAACCATTCCTGGGGTGCGGCAGGCTCGCCGTACCCGAAGTCGGCAGCGAAGTACCGCCAGCTGTTCGGCGGGGCGAAGGCGGCGCGGAGCGCTTCGACAGCGAAGCGCAGCCGCAACTGAAGAAAAAAGAGTAATCTATTTGCGAGGATCAGATAGAATCAGGTTGCGCCACATTATTATGATATGGTGAAATCTAAAAAACTAATGCGCTGGGGGGCCGTTTCAAGATCGAAACCGGCGCAAAAAAATATTAGCGACTTGTGTGAGGATCAGTAGGCCTTAAACAGGAGTGATCCGAATGTTCAATTGGCGCAAAGGAAGCAAAAAGCCCGCAACAGGGCCTGATTTTTCGGCAGTCGATTCGAAAGAAAAGGCTGAACAGCTGCACAGAAAAGGCGACCTTTGTAAGTTGCTTCTCCTGCCCACAGAGTTTGGCGGTCAAGATATTCCGCCAAACGTCGTTTATGTCCCTGAGTTCGCAGTTCAGATGAAGGCGCGCATTGACAACAACATAATTTTTCCACTGGCGCAGTCAGGAAAGATTTCACTTTATCGAGCCGAACCCAACTATGAAGGCGACAGTTTTATCCCATCTTCTATAACTATCACGGCGTCTGAACCGGGATCATTCACGGCAAAGGTTGCCATATGGGGCAGCGCCGTCAAGGAAACGGAAGCCACGACCTGAAGGCGTTCAAGCCGACCGGCCATCAAAAGCACTGGCTGGCGGTTTACATCAGGCGTTGGGTCGCCTTTTCCAATAGCTCGCTCAAACTTATAGACAAATCAGATAGAGGTCGGACAATCAGCCCTCTCAAGCGCGAGCGCAAATGTCCAATGTCCAAGTGATTTGTCTATTAGCAAGCGCAATCCCTGCGTTCCGGTTCTTTCCCGCATTACCCTGCCCTGCGCTTTACCACAATTCTTTTCTGCGCTCCCGAAACAGCGATGTACACTACGGCGACGCTTACCGGGTCTGCACGTGTTCGGCGCAGTCCGTGCAAAAATACCAGAAGCGCATCTCCGGCCCCCTCCTCGACCGTATTGATCTGCACATCGAAGCGCCGCGCCTATGACCGTCTGCTGAAGGGGACGCGCACGATTGCCAGCCTTTGAGCAATAAGCAAGGCGGTCAACGCTGCACGACCTGACGGACACAAAAAGGCGGATGGCGGGCGGCGGGTCATCTTATACATGTTATAATAGAAGTGGGCGTCAGGAAAAATACAACGCAACTCAACTTGCCGCTCAAGCCCGCTCGCTTGCTTTGTGAACGTTTTCGTGTCAGAAGAGACCCAGGCTGGCCCATTTCAGCGCGTTTTCGGTTTGGAAATCACGCAAATCGGCCCAAAACGGTCAGATAATCAAAGCGTTTCGGCTTGAAGCGAGCAAGCGAACATCAGTGGCAAGTTGGGTGGAAAGAGATTTGGGAGGGCATTGACGCGCAGGAAGATGTCCGGCAACTACGCGAGGAATGGAATCATCGCCCATAATGAAATGGGACACTGCTTTGAAAGGCGGGCTATGACACGACGCTGGTTCGCGTTTTGGATGGTGGCGGCGCTGACGCTGCTGGCGGGGTGCGGGCCGAAGAACGCCGCCAACGACGCCTCGGCGCCCCCGACCAATGACGATGGCACGCCGCAAACTGTGTTTCACATCGTGTCGGGGTCGGAAAACAAGCCTCTGCAGCCGCTCCTCGACCGCTTCGCCCGCGACAACCACATCGCCCTCAAGATGGATTACTTGGGGTCGGTGGACATCATGATGCAATTGCAGAACGGCAAAATAGACTGCGACGCCGTCTGGCCCGCCAACTCGCTCTGGCTGGCTCTGGGCGACCGGCAAAAGCAGGTGAAGGACGCGCAAAGCATTCTGTGGTCGCCGGTCGCCCTGGGCGTCAAGAAGTCCGTCGCGGCGAAATTGGGCTGGGTCGGCAAGAAAAACG
>JBBRNU010000228.1:0-7008 GCA_038230115.1 Chthonomonadales bacterium
GACCAAGCTGCTTTTCGATTCCGCCTGCGCGGAGTTTCCGCAGGGATTAGGTAACGTTTCGGGCGTTCTGGGACGTTATCTGCATGATCATCCGCGCGATTGGTGGACGTTCGCGCTGGAGAAGTCCCTGTCACGACCGTCGCCTTCGGCTTACCTGACCCGCGCGCCCTGTCACGCTTCTCTTCCGCTGCTCGCGACCTCATGGACAATTGGGCTGCTCCCGTCAGCGCGGGAAAAGCTGCTGAGTTTTACGCCCTTGAAGGGTCACGACTTTGCGGTTCAGGTTTTAGGAACTATGGTGCCGACGGAGAAGAATTATGCACAACCCGACGGCGCCAGCAAAGATGAATTCGGGCTGCCGAGGCTTGATGTTTGCATTCGGTTCGATGAGGACAGTATCAGGAATATGATTTCGGCCCGCGAACGCTTGCTTTCCATTCTGGAAGACGCGGGTTATCGCGGCGCGCTTCGCCATCTTCCAACACAGATAATACCGGGCGCGTCCGTGCATTATGGCGGCACGATCCGTATGCATAGCTCGCGCGAATACGGGATGCTGGATGCCTGGAATCGGCTGCATGAAATTCCGAACCTTCTCGTCGTGGACGCAAGCTGTTTTACCACCGGCCCAGAGAAAAACCCGACGCTGACCGTTATGGCGCTGGCGGCGCGCGCGGCGGAGCGTCTTGCCCGCGATCTTCACAAAGGGGACACCTCGTGAGGTACAAGAACTTCGGGGACACGGCCTTGCAGGTGTCGGAAATCGGGTTGGGATGCGCCCGACTGGGAGGCCTTCTGGCGCAAAATCAGGTCAGAGGCGAATCCTCGCTGACCCTCCTCCACAAGGCGTTTGAAGCGGGCATCACCTTCTTCGACACGGCGGACATGTACACGCAGGGCGAAAGCGAAACGCTGCTTGGAAAGGCGTTCCATGCGAAACGGGACAAGGTTGTCATCGCGTCGAAGGGCGGGTACTGTCTTCCGGGGCGGCGTAAACTCCTCGCCAGGATAAAACCTGTCGTCCGACCTCTGGCGCGCGTCCTGGGAATCAAACGGGGAAATCTGCCCGCCGCTGTCTCTGGCGCGCTGGCGCAGGATTTCTCCCCGCGCTACCTCAGCGAGGCGGTGGAGGCGAGCCTGCGTCGTCTCAGGACGGACTATCTTGACTTATACCAACTGCACAGTCCGCCCGGCGCGATCATCGAAAGCGGAGAGTGCCTCGAAACGCTGGAAACACTGAAAAACCAGGGCAAAATTCGTTATTACGGGGTGGCCGTAGATACGGTGGAGGACGCGCTGCGCTGCCTTAAATTTCCAGAAATCGCGTCGGTCATGGCGCCTTTCGGTCTGCTCGACCCGGAGGCTCTCGACGCTTTCTTCGCGCAGGCGGAAGCCCGAAAACTGGCGGTCATTGCGCGTGGCTGCTTTGGCGGCGGTCTGCTCAGCGCCGACCTCACCCAACAGCAATTACAGGAGAAGACGCCCAAATGGGAGCAAATCCTGGCGTACCGCCAGTTTGCGGAACAGCGCGGGCGCTCTCTGCTGGAAATGGCCCTGCAATTTTCGCTGGGTATCCGGCCGATTTCCGTGAACCTGCTGGGGATGCGTACCGAAGCCCATCTGCGGACGAACCTCGCTTATCTTGCCGCGCCTCCTCTGTCAGACGCGGAAGCCGAAACGTTCGCTGCCGGAAGAGATTTGGAACGCTTGCGCGGTCCCGTCCCCGTTCAAAGCGCCGGGAATTGAGCGCGTCGGCAGCGGCAGGGCAAAGGCTCTTGCGCCTTCCGTTTCCCCGGTTGTCCCGGCCCCCGCGCCGTTCCCATTTCCTGTCCCGCTTTTCCGACGCGGCGTTCCGACCGCGCCGTTCGCATTTTTGCCGCCGCTTCTCTGACACGTCGTTTCGACCGTTTTTCGCCCGCGCCCTTCAGGGCATTTTTTTGTTTTTGGAAGGCGGCGCGGCGGCGGCAGGGTTTCGCGCGCCGAACGGCGAATTGCCTGACAGCGCGTTCCGCCGAAGTTCGCCGAAGGGCGCGCAAACCACCGCCGAAGGGTGAATGACGATGCGCCATCTGCCGGTTTTTCGCTTCCCTGCCGTCCTCTTTCATGCAGCCCTGCTAAAATCGGCGGCTTGCCGTCACTGCTCAGCGTGGGATCGCCGCCCGCCCGCTTCTCGTTGCTGGGGGCGCGTCTGGCTCGTCGCGCTATTCGCCCTGCTGGTCACGGCGCAGCGCGCGCCCGCCCAAACCAAACCAGCCCCGCCCAAAGCGGCAAATCAAAGTTTTCTCCAGATTACCGTTTCACCTCAAAACAAAATTGACATCACCCTGGAAATAAAAAACGGCGCGGCGCACAAAAAAGCCCTGACGGACGCGCTGCGATTGGCTTTCCACAGCGAACTGCAAAATGTCCGCGATTTCGATATTTACCCTGACGACGAGGACGATACGAGCGGGACGCCCACGGTATTTATTGACAGCAAGTGGAACGCGCCGAGTTTGCAGCGCGGTCTGCGGCGCGAAGCGAGTTTCGATCCAGCCCCCTTGCTTAAGGCTCTGCACGATGCGGGCGTCGAATCGTGCAGTATCTTCCTGGATATTCCCAAGCGCGGCGAATTCTATTGCACCGGCGCAAGGCTCTCGCGCACTTACTTCAGCAGCGCAAAATATGCGCGCTACAATCGCGGCGTCGCCCGCTACGCGATTCGCGTTCCGACGCAGGGCCGGGCGACCGCCCCGCTTCGCTTCGGCTACGGCTATCGGCCCGAAATGGCCGCGCGCACGTTCTGGCTGCTGCTTGCACTCTTCTTGGTTCCCATTCTCGCGACCTTCTGGCTGCGAACGCGCGCCCTAAACGCCAAAAACGCCGATCCAACCGCCGTCTGGTTCGGCTTCATGCAGACGCAGGGCTGGCTCGCGACCGGCTTCTGGTATGTTTGGGCGGCCTGCATCATCACTTCCAGCGCGAGCGATATGCTGGATTTCGGGCTGAACGTTCCCCGCGTCGGTATTGCCAGCCCGACCTGGATTTTTCTCCTGCTGGTTCCGCCCGCGCTGGTTTCCATAGCCAATGCCGCGCTCTCGCAGCCGGTGTATTCCCGCATCCGGGGCATCGAGTATTCGCCCGCGAGTCTGGCGAAGCGCGCGGCCTGGACTTCGGCGAACAACTACCTGCCAATCAACTTCACGATGTACGGCCTGTTTTCTCTGACGCGAAGTCCGCGAGAGGCGGTTTTGTGGTTCATCGCTTCGTTCGTCATCCGCATGGTTTGCTCGTCCCGGCTGGCCGCGCTGACGGACTCGCGCCCGTTCGCCCTCACGCGCGGCGAACTGCGCGATTATATTTTCGGCATGGCGAACTATGCGGGCGTGAAACTCCAGCACATCTTTCTGCTGCCGACCGCCAAAATGCAGGAAGCCAACGCTTTCGCGGCGGGCGGCGGCAATGTTTTACTGACCGATTACCTGCTGCAAAACATGACGCGCCGCGAGGTCAACGCAATCATGGCCCACGAGCTGACGCACCTGCGCCACCGCCACCCGGAAACCATGCGTTTGGTATTGGCCCTGGTCATCTACCTGCCGATTGGCTTGCTGATTGTCGCCCGCGCCCTCTTTCCCGACTCGATTTTGCAGGGGCCGTTCTGGTTTCCGCTCGCCGCGCTGGGCGGGCTGCCGATTTACTTTTACATATCGCGTCGCTTCGAGGGCGTGGCCGACGCGGGCGCGGTGGGGCTGACCGGCGACCCGGAGGCGATGATTTCCGGCCTGTCCCGCCTGTCGCGCCTGAACCTGACGCCTTTGGATTGGGGCCGTTTCAACGCCGGGCTGGTCACGCACCCTTCGACGCGCCGCCGCGCGCAGGCCATCGGGCTGGCGTCGGGCGTGCCGTCCGCCCGCATTGACGAACTGCTGCAAACCCCATTAGAGGGCGACCGCTACCCGCTGCCTAACGTCGCCGACGACGACGAGCGCCTCTTCTCGAAAAAGTGGCGCGAGAATATGAGTGTGCGCGGCATGGTCTTGTTTCTGGCGGCGATGCTGCTTCCCCTGCTGGCGGTCGGGGGCTTGGCGCAAAGGCTGCGACTGTCTGGCGCTGCTCTGGGGCTGGCGTACCTGGCGGGCCTCGTCGTCGCCTGCGCGCTGTACACGGCGACGACCGTCTGGTTCGCCCGTTGGGGAATGACAGACCTGGCGGCCAGCCTGCGGCGCAAACTTCAGCCGCAGCTGCAGGCCGACGGGGTCGTAAACGGAGAACTGCAGTTCGCCAGCTTCTCGCCCGGCGGTCTGCCGCGCTCGTACGGGGGGTATCGCGCGTGGGACATGGGCTTTTTGCAGATCGCGCCCGACGCCCTGCGCTATGTCGGCGAACAGACGCAGTTCGCGCTCCGCCCTGAACAGATTGTCGAGACCCGGCTGGTCGAGGGAAAAGCCAACTGGTGGAGTCTGCCCGGTCTGGCGGTTGCGTGGGTGGACGAGGCGAATTACGTCAGCGGCGTGTTCACGCTGCGCCTGCAAACGCTGCGCTCTCTCGCCCGCGCCCGGCGCGACATGGAGACGCTCGCGCAGCAGATAGAGTCCTGGCGTCGGCAGGCGACTCCCGCTATGGCAAGCGCCCCGCCCTCTGAACTCGGCCCGCCGTTCAGCGGCGACATCACGGGGGTCAGCCCCAGCACGCTCGGCACGTTCGATACGCTGTTCAAATCGCTGCGGATCGTGTTGATCGTCACGTTCGGGCTGGCGTCGCTGGCCGGGCTGAGATTCCACGTGGTCGGAGGCGAACCGGCGGCGGGCTGGTACGCGCTGATCGGGGCGGCGCTGGTCACCGTCTTCTCCTGGATTCCGCAGTGGCGTTATCGGGAGCCGGACGCGCCGCGCACGCCGGTCGCGCCCGCGCGTCCGCCGGAGCCGGTTCTGGTCGGGGCATCCGGCCCGCCGATTGTGCCGCCGCTTCCTTCGCCCGCCCCGCCCTACGGCAACTTCGACCTGTCGTAGGCGAATAATACCGGCGCGCGGGAAAAGCGTTTCGTTTTTGCTCCCCCGAAGTCTTGACGACTCGGCGGTAAAAACGCGCTCTGTGGGGAAGACGCGACGTTAAAACGCCGCATCAAACAGCATTCAAAAGGAAAACGAAGCGATGGCGGGAGCCGAAAGCGGAATAATTTACGTCGGCACGGTCTGGCGGGTGGGAGCGGGAGGATATGGGACTACCAAGATTGTAGAGCAGTTATTGTTTTTGACTGATAACAAGCATATGTCCATCCCATTTCGTTTGAAGATATGAATAGGACCATATCGATTTCCGCGTAATGCCTACTTCTATAGGATCGGCGACAATCGGCCCCTCAGAAGTGTATTCTAGTATTGCTACAAAATGACTACCATCCACATGTACTATACCCATCGGCTGGAATTTTTTTAACTCATCCGTAGTAGTTTCTATCCCTGAAGATTTGAGTTGTAGCAAAGTAGCTACTGCATTGATATCTGCGAAACTGCTTGTATGCCCGTTGTTTCTAAACAGGCTCAGTACGCGCGATTCCGTTATAGGCATACTTAAATAATGACATAAGGCGTAGAGACTTCTCGGTCCGCATCCTCCTTCAGAAATAACGTGAGGAAAGCGATCAGAAGTAAACGCCAATGTCAGTACAATCGCGCCAACCACAATCAGACTTGCTTTGATGGTCGCCGCCATTTCAAAAAACCTGTCACACCTATCAGAATCAATGATGTGCAACTGAGAATGAAAAGCCACTGTAAGGGGAAACTTGTCCATTGTTGCGCTGTCCGCTCATCTACTGTCTTTGTTCCATCGGCTCCGATGCGATACCCCTCTTGGGTATCTTTGTTAAACAGTGTAGCGCCAGCAGGCAGATTTGTGTCGAACAAGGTGTCAGCCACCTTATTAACATCGACCGATATTGTTTTCATTCCCTCTTTGGAAAGGAGTATAGAGCGACCATCCTGGACGCACCGCCACTCTTTCGTTCCATTCAACGGAAAGTAAAATCCATCTTTGCTGACTACGTCAGAGCAAAGATATTGTGCATTGATTTTTCCATCCGATGACTCGGTTTCGATGCGAACTGCCAGTGAGTCGTAGTTTGGGGCAAACCAAAATCGCGTCTTTGCTCCCTTCTGATTCTGCCACCGAACTATGTATAGCGGTCCAAATTTTGGATCTTGCGTGACGCCTTCAAGTGTGTAGCTGCCACTCTTCAGAACGTCAATAATCCATCGCCCCCCTACTTGTAAACCAAATACAAGAGGTGACAGGTAATTGATGTGCTTTGTCCGCTGGACATAACCAGAGTTGATTGGTCGTCCATAAGAGCCAACCCCGGATTGAAGATCATGCTTCACAGACCCATCAAAAATCGATGTGTCTGTGAGACTGTTCTTGCCGGACAAACCATTTTCATCCAGTAACGTTGTATTCCGATACGAGTGCGAGCCTTTTATAGCCCACTCGACACGTGACATTTGAGGATTAGCAAACGACCCTCGCGATACATTCATCAGATGATAGAAATCTTCTGTAAAATAATCAGTGTCTTCAAACACTACATCTATCGACTTTATCCGCTCCGGCCAAGCCGTGAGGTCAGCAAGTACCTTAGCCATATCGGGTTGAGGAAGCTGGGCAGACGAGCGCATTGGTAGTATGCCTCCTAAAACGAAAAGGCATATAAGTAATCGTGGATTCATCGAGACCTCCCGACTATCAGTAAAGACACCTTGTAAAAGCCTAGTTGGTGCAATCGGCGCGTTCTATAAACTTTTTCATTATAGGTCTGCTCCAGAAGGTCGCAGGCCACGTATGATGACATACAATAGAAAGTTTATAGAACGCGCCGATTGCACCAACTTATAGTGGCTCCAATTGTCAAGACACGGAAACGCCTATTTTTACGTTAGATTCGTCTCCTTTGTCTTGTGTTGTTCGTTCGGTGTCGAAGTAGACTTGGGCAGGCGTTTTGTAGCCTAACGACTGATGAGGCCGCTCCTC
>JBBRNU010000229.1:0-7006 GCA_038230115.1 Chthonomonadales bacterium
AGCAGGGCGCGGCCTCAACGCCGGAGCAGATGACGGAAGACCTGGCGACGAAGTGGATCGGGGCCGGGTACGAGAGCGAAACGCAGGAAGCCGAGCATCGCGAGGCCGGTCAGCAGATCGTTCGCGCATACCACGAGGCCCATCAGGAACGTATCGCCGCGCAGGTGGAAACGATTGCCACCGAGAAAACCATTACGTGCGACATGGGCGCGTTCAAACTGTCGGGGCGCGTAGATAGAATAGACCGGCACGCCGACGGGCGGCTGGAAATCGTGGATTACAAGAGTGGACGATGGGAGACCACGCCGGAGCAGGTGGCGAACAGCCTGGCAATGTCGTGTTATCAGTTGATTTTGCGCCGCCTGCATCCCGACACGCCCGTTTTCGCCACGATTTATTGTTTGCGTTCGGGCATTGCGGCGTCATATGAACTGGCGGGCGAGGAGCTGCTGGAATTCGAGCGCGACCTGCTGCAACTGGGCGCGCAGATTCTGGAACAGGATTACACGCTGCTGGAGCCGGTTCCCCTGGAGATTTGCCCGACGTGCGAGTTTCTGCCGCTTTGCTCGCGCTATTGGCGGGCGCAGGAGCGGCGCGAGCGGCTGGACGCGCCGCATCCCGACGATTGAAATTGTTGAAGAATTCCTTGAAATCGTGGAATCGCAAACCTGACGGTTGTGGAGAGCGGGCATGGACGAGACGGGCGAGGGCGCGGCGCGGCGCGACAGGAACAACGCGCGGGTGACGGCTCCGGGACTGCGCGAGCGCAAGGCGGCAGGGGAGAAAATCGTCGTCGTCACGGCGTATGATTTCCCTTCGGCGCGGCTTGCCGAGCGCGCGGGCGTGGACATCGTTCTCGTGGGCGATACGGTCGGCATCATGGCGCTGGGGTACGGCACGACGGTTCCGGTCACGATGGCGGCGATGCTGCATCACGTCGCGGCGGTCCGGCCCGGCCTGAAACGCGCCCTGTTGCTGGCCGACATGCCGTTCGGAGCGTACCAGATCACGCCGGAAGCGGCCATGCAAAACGCGGTTCTGCTGATGCAGGCGGGCGCGCAGGCCGTGAAATTGGAAGGCGAGAGCGAATCTATTATCAAGACGACCCGGCGCATGACCGAGGCGGGCATTCCCGTCGTCGGGCATTTAGGGCTGACGCCGCAGTCGGTCAACGTGTTTGGCGGCAACCGGGCGCAGGGGCGCGAAGCGGACGCTGCGGCGCGTCTGCGGGCGAGCGCGCGGGAGTTGGAGGCGGCGGGCGCGTTCGGGCTGGTGCTGGAAGCGATTCCGGGCGACCTGGCCGCGCAGATCAGCGCCGACCTGCACATCCCCACGATTGGCATCGGGGCCGGGCCGGGCTGTGACGGGCAGGTGCAGGTGTGGCACGACCTGATGGGCATCCCGCCCGGCAAAACCTTCCGGCACGTCAAGCGCTATGCCGAGGTCGGCGCGATCATGGAAGCGGCCCTGCGCCAGTACGCCGACGAGGTGCGGCGCGGCGAATTTCCCACGAAGGAGCATAGCCTGCCGTAATGCGAACTTTCTATCAGACGGCGGCCCTGCGAACCTATTTGCGGGGCATCCGGGGCGAGGGCAAAACCATCGGGTTCGTGCCGACGATGGGCGCGCTTCACGAGGGGCATTTGAGCTTGATGCGGCGCGCAAAATCCGACTGCGACCTGGTGGTTGTGTCCATTTTTGTGAATCCGCTGCAATTCGGGCCGAACGAGGATTTTGCGCGGTATCCGCGCGATTTGAACCGCGATTTGCAATTGACCTCGAACGTGGGCGTGGAGGCGCTGTTCGCGCCGGAAGTCGAGGAACTGTTCCCGCCGGGGCATCAAACGGTTGTGGACGTGCCGGAGTTGAGCGGTCTGCTGGAGGGCGCGCGGCGTCCCGGTCATTTTCGCGGCGTGGCGACGGTCGTGACGAAACTGCTGAACATTGTGCAGCCGGATCGGGCGTACTTTGGACAGAAAGATTATCAGCAATTGCTCGTCATCGAGCGGCTGGCGCGCGACCTGCACCTGCAGACCACGATTGCGATGGTTCCGACGGTGCGGGAGCCGGACGGTCTGGCCCTGTCGTCGCGCAACGCCTATCTGTCGCCAGAGGAGCGGGCGGCGGCGGGGGTTTTGTCGCGGGCGCTGCAGCGGGCCGAGGCGCTGGTGGCGGACGGCGAGCGGGACGCGGGGCGGGTACAGCGGGAAGTGGAGGCGCTGATTCAGGCCGAGCCGCTGGCGAGCCTGGACTACGTGGCGCTGGCGAACCCGGAAACCTTGCAGCCGGCGGCGTCTCTGGCAGAGGGCGTGACGCTGGTGGCGGTGGCGGCGCGTTTCGGCGCGACCCGGCTGATTGACAACACGCTGGTGGCTCCCGAAGGCGTCCCGAACATGCGAAACCGGGTCGGCAAAGCGTAATCCGAACGGAGATGAAACGTATGGTTACCCTTGCGATTGAGGACGCTTTGAACGCAGAACTGGAACGTGTCGCCGCGCAGAAGGGCCGCGCCAACTCGGACGTGGCGGCGGAAGCGCTGCGTCAGTACGTACAGACCGAGCGGCGCAAAGAGCAGGCGGTCAACCCAGCCCTGATCGCCCTGTACAGCCAACTCGCCGACGAAGATGTCGCGCTCGCCGAAGCGGGCATGGAAGATTACCACTGGCGACTTATCGCCGACTCCGCCCCTTTCTGACGCCGTACCTTTGTACCGTGCAGAAGTCTGCATGTTGGAGGCTGCGAGACGATGACCACCATTGCCGTTGCGCCCACTATGGACGCTCTGTCTGAAATGACCTATCACGCCATCGCGGGCGACAAACAGGCGTCGGGCAAAACGATGGGCGAAGCCCTAGACGCCCTGACGCCGCAATTGGCGGACGATGACAACGCCGCCACGCTGGTAATCGTACAAAAGCGCCGCCCGGATCGTTTCTTCACTGCCGAGCAGCAACAGCGCCGCGAGGAGTTAACCGCGCAATGGCGGGCGGCGCGTGACGCCAATCGGGAACTGTCCGCCGAGACACAGGCGGAGTTAGAGCAGCTTATTTTAGCCGAAGTGCGCGCCGCGGGACAGCGAGCCGCCGCCTTGCTGCATGGCGGAGCAAAATGAAGCCGTTTTACGCCGGGGTCGCGTTGCGCGCCCAACGACGCTGCGAGTATTGCCGCGCCCCGGAGGACATCTTCAATTTCCACTTCGAGGTTGACCATGTCGTTCCCGTCGCGCTTGGCGGCGCAAACGATTTGGACAATTTCGCCCTTGCCTGTCCCGCTTGTAATCTGTACAAGTCCAACGCACTCACAGGTTTCGACGCCGATACGCAGGCCGATGCCCCGCTTTTTCATCCCCGTCACGACCGTTGGAACGATCACTTTGGCCTCAGCGCGCAGAACGGTCATGTTGAGGGATTGACGCCCGTTGGACGCGCCACCGTAGCGCGCTTGCGAATCAATCACCCGGATCAACTCGAGGCACGTGTTCTGTGGATACGCCTCAACCTGTTTCCTTGACAACCAATTTGCCCCCCGCGCTCTTGACAAACCGGCCTGGTCGTGCTACCATAATGAGGCGTTCGGGCGAGACCGGGCGCGTGATTTCGTTTTCCCCGTTAGCTCAATGGCAGAGCGTTCGGCTGTTAACCGAAATGTTGATGGTTCGAGTCCATCACGGGGAGTGATTGGGATTTGGTGCGCGGGTTGGCATTTCCTGAACGCCCGCGCTGTCCCTTTTGAACAGCGTTTCAGAAATCAACCGGAAAGCATTACCGCTTTCCGGTTTTTTTGCATCAGGGCGAGCGTGAAAATCGGTTTGCGCGTCAGTCAGAACGAAAGAGGAGAACTGTAGCAATGTTCCGTGCCGCCCGCAACATCGCCGCCCTCAGCGCGCTGGCCCTGCTCGGACTAACTCAGACTGCCAACGCGCAAACGTTTTTCCCCAACAATGCTACCATCAATTATGGCTTGATTGGCTCTGCTGTCGTCGGCTATGCCAATGACACCGACCGTATCAGCAAAACGAACCCCACAAGCCCGACTGTCAACATCACCAGCGGCGGCAATATTCACGGTTACTACAGTTACCTGTTTGTCTACAACAACAGCGTGGTCAATATTCGAGATGGCAGCATTAGCGATATTGTATATGCTATGAACAGCAGCAGAATTTCTATCAGCGGCGGAAGTCTCGGCGACAATCTCGATGCCTCCGATAACAGCGTCATCAATATTAGCGGTGGCAATATCATCGGAGGCGTGATCGCGGGAAACAATAGCGCGGTCAACATACGTGGCGGCAGTGTTGGCAATAATTGCTATATTGACGATAGTGGTACAATCAACTTCTTTGGGCTGGGATTGAAAGCAATTTTTACCGATCCGAACGCCTACAACGGCTTTAGTCAATACACTCTGTTCGGCACACGTAATGATGGAACCAGCATTGATGGTGAAATCATGTATGTTCATATTAGCATAGGCGCACATTTTACGCTCAATACTGACTCCAAATCGCGCAATGTCCATCCACATGTCGAATAGGCAGGCGCGAGCTAACTTCTTCGCAAATAGTTGCCTACCCCTCCACGCAACAGGCGGGTAGAGTTGCGTAATTTGCATTTTTCGCCCGCTTGTCTACATAAATTACGTTTTCAGTCCGAGCGACACTTTTTGCAACGGTTTCCCGTCTCTATTGCAGAAGGAGGAAATAATGCAAACCGTTCGTGAATTTGAATGTCAGGGCCATAAAATTAAGTTGTGCGAAAGCAAGCGAATAGATGGCGCTATAGATCGTCACGTCTTTGTTGACGGCGAGGCAAACCCTCAGTTAAAGTATATTGGAAGTTTGGAGGAATGGGAACAAGGCGTAAGGAACTACATCACTGCCTACTCTAGAACTCCACGATAAAGCGGATGGGCGGGGACGCTTTTTGGTCTTTCGCCCGTTGCATTCATCACCAGAACAAAAGTTGCATCCATCACCAGAACAAAAAAAGAGGCGGCGCAGGCAAAAATCATTGCCTGCGCCGCTTTTGCGACTCACTCACCTACCGCTCTTGCGCTTCGTTAGCGGGTCTTGGCATAAGAAAGGTTGTTGGCGGTTCCGGGGAACCAGTAAGTGATTTCCGGGACGCCGTGCGCCAGTTTGTCCACCAACTCCACGCCCTGCATCAGGCTGTGATCCTGGTTGCTGACCTCGTACTTCCAGCCGCCGAAACGCCCGCGCGAGTAGATGCCCGCCGCTTCCAGAGTCGGGTGGATCGCGTTCAGGGCCGCGTCGCGACCGAGCGCGGGCGTCGGGTAACCGTAATGCGCGCGGTACGCCCACGTCGAAAGCACGTCGTGGCTCTTATTGATGAGTTTGGTGGCGAACATCCCCTCGATGGTATCCTCGACGACCTTCTCCACTTCGACCGGCTTGCTCGGCGATTCGCTTATCTCGGCCATCAGCGACCACTGCGAACTAATGTCCGGCACGTTCTGCGGCGAGTAGTTCGAGAAGACCGTCACGCGATAAAACGGGCAGTTGTCTTCCGGGAAATACATCCAGCACTTCTTTTTCAGGTCTTCGGGCGGCTTGCCAGAAAGCCCGACGCCGATGATGTTGGACGTGCTGTATTTCAAACGCCGGGCCGGTTCCTGCAAGGCCGTGAACCCGGCGATGTCCACCAGACGGTCAATCGGCAGCGTGGAAATCAGCGCGTCATACGTGTCTTTAGTTCCGTCGCTGAAATGCACGGTTTTGGCGGACGGGTCAATCCCGGCGACCGTCTTGCGAAGCGTGATGTTTTCGCGCCCGACAAGGTTGGCGACGCCCTCCCAGACCGCCCCGGTTCCGCCCCGTTTCGGGAACTGGAACGTGTTGTTCGGCCCCCACGACAGGTCGTCTTTTTCGTGCAGCACGTTGTACAGCACCTTTTCCAGGTCGGTCACGGCCACGCGCTCGCCAATCCAGTTGAAATCCATTTCTTCGGCGGGGAAGGCCCAGACCTTGAAATTGTAAGGAACCATGAACACGTCGGCAAGCCCGGCCCCGAACGTGGCGTCAATCCATTCGCGGAAGTTCTTGGGCCTGCCGACAAAGGGCTGCTTATAGAGTTGAATCAGCCCCTGCAGACACTGCCAGCGCGTTTCCGGGCGCAGGTAGCGGATGTTGTTCTGGAAGGGGTATGGCACAAACCGGCCCTCGATCCAGACCCACGACTCGCGCTCGTGCTGGAGCCAGTTGGCCCCTAGCGCCCGCTCCATCAGGTCGTCGAAATAGCGGTAATGCGAAAACTGGACGTGACCGCCGATGTCCCACGTAAAGCCCGCGTCGTCGCGAAAGGAAGTCGCCAGACCGCCGACTTGCGCGGCCTGATCGTAAATGTGAAAGTTGTGGTAGCCCAGCTCTTTTAGACGATAGGCCGCGCCCAGCCCGGTCGGGCCGCAGCCTAAAATCAGCACGCGCTGGTCAGGATTCAACACGCCGCGCATCGCCTATTCGCCTCCCATCGCCGCGGTGCGGCTGGAAGGAACGCGCGTGGACGCGCTGGAACTGGCGACGCCAGTGGAAGCGGCGGCGTTCATCGCGGCGCTAACGCCCTTCGAGGACGCAACGGCCCCCCCGTTGACTGCGGCGCGCACGGAAGCGGAACCGGCGGGCGTCGGCGCGGTCTGATGGGTCGGGATGCGCCGGGACGCGGTTTGCTGCGTGCGGCCCTGCGGCGTCTTGGCCCATTCGCGCTCCATCAACGTGTTCATGTTGTCGGCAATCGCGTCCCAGGCCTGCTCGGCAAGGATTTTCTCTTCGCGGCGATGCTTGCGCGCCCGCTCGGACGCGGTTTCATTTTGGGCGGCGTCTAACTGCGCGACGAAGGCTTCCGGCGAGTCGGCCAGATACACGATGTCGCTGTAAAAGCGCTCGACGTCCTTGATCGGCGTCGAAATGATCGGGCGGTGGGTCGCCATGTATTCCAGCGTCTTGGTCGGGCTGATGAACTTGGTCGCCTCATTGATCGCGAACGGCATC
>JBBRNU010000230.1:0-6984 GCA_038230115.1 Chthonomonadales bacterium
CCGCCCCGTCCCGCGCCGCCGTAGCGATACGGCGTGCCGCGATAGGCGTAAGCGCTTCGCACGATGTCACTGCCGGAGTTGGAAGCGACTTCGGAAGATTGGGACGATTGGTTTGCCGGGGAAGCGCGTTTCCAGTTCCGGCGCGGCGCGGCCTGATTTTTCGCCACGACCATGCGATGATGGGTTCGAGAGCGCCTTGCCTCAGACCGGGCGACCGCCATTGCCGCGTCATGCGCGGCCTTGTCGTGTTCCTGTTTGCGGCGCAAACGGAGCGCCCGCTTTTCTGTTTCATGTCGAACGTTAGCGGCCAGGTGAACCGGCGCTTGGACGGCTTTCACATGGGCATGACGCGGTTTCGACGTTTTCGTTCTCGTCGTCAACGGCGCGCTGGACGTCGAGGCCACGACAATTTTGCTTCGCTTGCGCGCCAGCAGCGCGAACGCTTTGGGCGCGCTCGCTTTTGGTTTCCAGGCGGAAGCAACGACGCCCGCGCCGGTTTTCACGTCCGCCCCCAGAACGAACCGCTGCATCAGCCACCCGGAACCGCCGCCGGGCAGCGTGGCCTGCGCCCACCCGTTGCGCTCGCTCGTGACGACCACTTTGTCTCCCTTGTCGAGCATGGCGACGCGGCGATACGAGGAATCCGGCCCCAGGCGCACACTCACGCGGTCGCCCGCCACGCGCGCTGTCTTCCACTCATAGGCGCGGTCCGCAACCCGGCGCGGCGGGTCAGGAATCGCGAGCGTCGTCCCGTCCCGCACGGCATCGAGATTGCCCAGGCGATTCACGGCGGCAATGTCTTTGACAGAAACTTTGAATTGGCGCGCGACTGCGGCCAGAGTTTCGCCGGGCCGCAGGCGATGCGTTTGCGCGGCTTCGACCGGACGCGGCCAAATGGCGATGACAACAAATGCGCTTGCGCCGACGCACAGACGCGCCAGGAGATTTCCGTTGAAATTCAAGACGGTTACTTCCTTCCAACCTGGGTTTCCGAAAATTTGGGAGTTGCGCGCTGCCGGGTGGTCTGGCGGCGCGGTTCGCCCCGCGCGTCGGGTCGCGGGGCCGGGCGGCAGCGGTGGAACGGGCTGCCGTCTGATGAACCTGTCACACGAAAGGTGTGCTTTTTCTCACAGCGTTTGGCTGACGCGCCATGATAACGGATTGCGACCCGGCTTGTCAACCCCTTTTGGAAAAATAAACGGCAAATTTATCGGGGTCGCCGCCGCAAGACCCATTTATTCGCCTTGACCCGGATACCCGGCTATGCTATACTGAGAGAGGGCGCAGACGCTGGTATGCGGAACCGGCGCGCGTAGGTCTGGAGGCCGGACGGGGAGCGGGTTTCATGGGGGTGCAGCGAGCGCTGGAGTCGTTTCGAGGCGGCGGAAAATGGCAGGGCGTTCTTGACATCCTGGTTGTCGCCTACCTGATTTACCGCCTGCTTCTGCTGGCGCGCGGAACGCGCGCGTTGCAAATTTTGGGCGGATTGGGAACGCTCCTGCTTGCCCTGTGGCTCAGTGACCGCCTGCATCTCGATACGCTGAACTGGCTGTTGCGCCAGATCGTTCCGCTTGGCCCCGTCGCCATCGTCATTTTGTTTTACCCTGAACTGCGTCACGCGCTGGAGGAATTCGGGCCGCGCTTCTGGAGCCGGGGCTTAAGCCTGCTCAACCGCGAAGACGTGGGCGAAATGATCCAGGCCGTCGCCACAACCGTAGGAACCCTCGCCTCAAAGCGTGTGGGGGCGCTCATCGTCTTCGAGCGGCAGTCCGGGCTGGACGAGGTCATTGCGACCGGGGTGGCAATCAACGCGGCGGTAACGGTTGAACTTTTAGAGACAATCTTTTACAAGGGAACCGCCTTGCATGATGGGGCCGTCGTAATCCGTCAGAATAAAATCGCCGCCGCCGCCTGCATTCTGCCCCTGACGGATCGGCCCAAGTTGGATGCCGCCGTGCATACCCGGCACAAAGCCGCGCTGGGCATGTCGGAAAACAGCGACGCCGTGGTTGTCATCGTATCGGAAGAGACCGGAACGATCTCCATTGCGCTCGACGGCAAATTGATCCGCCCGCTCAAAGAAGACACGCTGCGCGAACGGCTGAATCGACTGCTGCAGCCGACCGAGTTTTCCAACGGCCTGAACCAGATTCGTTCCCGCGCCCTGCGCCCGACCCGTTCCAAAACGCTTTAACTCTTTTTTACCCTTTCTATTTTGTTTCGCTTCGCGGCAGGTTCTCCGCCCCGCCACAGAGGTGCGATTGTGCAGCGTCTGCGCCAAAACATGCTCCTCAAAATCTTTTCCCTGATCGCTTCCGTTCTCCTGTACGTCTTTGTCCAGTCCGAGCGCAACCCTATCATCACGCGCCCGCTGGCGGTTTTCATCATGCGCCAGAACAAGCCGCCCGGCATCCAGGTCGAGGGCGATCAGCCTCAGGTCAATATCACCGTGACCGGCCCGCGCCCGCTGGTCGAGCCAATCAAAGACAGTGATATTCACGCCTTCGCCGATCTGCGCGGGTTGGAAACAACCGAGCCGAAGACGATGACCGTTCGCCTACGCTATCGCGTGAACGGTTTGTCCCCGGACGCACAGGAAAAACTCGTCTTCGACCCGACCTTCATTCGGTATCAAATTTTCCCGCAGGCCTCCCGGCGTCTTAACGTGACCGCCCTGTTTCCCAAAGAGCCGCCCGCCGGGTTCCACTACGGACGCCCGGATGTGAAGCCCAATCGGGTGGTGATCACGGGCCGGGCCGACCGCGTAAAAAACGTGAGCCGTCTTGTCATCAACGCCGAGCCGTCCGATCCCGGCGCAAGTATCGAGGGCGATTTTTCGGTTGCGGCTCGCGACGCCGACAACAACCCTGTCGAGGGCGTCACGCTCACCCCCGATACCGTGCATCTGATAGTCGCCCTCGTGGAGGAGCCTGCGGCCAAAATTGTGCCGATCAGCCCGTCCATTCCCGACCTGCCGCTGCCGCCTTACACGCTGCTGACAATCACGACCAAGCCGCGCCAGATTCGCGTCAAGGGACGCCCGGATCGGCTGAACCAGATTTCCACCATCGGAACCGAGGATATTTCCGTTCGCGACCTGACGGACAACCAGAACATAGACGCGCATCTGATTATCCCGCCGGATATTGTCGCGACGGATATTTCCGGCCATCCGCTCACGCAGGTGACGGTGCGCGTCACGATTCGCCGGTCGCCCGCGCAGAATGCGCCCATTACGCCGCCATCGCTGCAAAATCCGCTGGCGAAGGAGGGCGTGCAGTGACCCGGCATGATCGTTACCGGCAGTCGTTTCCAAAGTTCACGCCGCGTGGCCGGAGGCTTCATGTCCGCTGAGGAGCCGGTCGCCTGGCGCTTTTCCACGCCTGATCCCGCGACTACGCCGCCCGGCGGCGTGGAACCTTCTTCTGCCGACGACGCGGTTCAGGCGACGCTGCCGCAGTCGCTCGCGGGCGTCTTCGACGCCACCTTCGAGCTGTACCGCCGCCATTTTCTTTCCCTCGCCCTGATCGTGGCCGCCGTTTATCTGCCGATACAGATTTTGCTTCAGGCGGCTGTTAGTCTGTGGCTGCGCCCGCTCGCGCAGCACGCCAATTTCAACAACGACGCCCTGCCCGCCGACCCTGCCAGCATTTTCCTTATCGTCATCGGGTTCCTCTTTACCGGAGCGCCACAATACGGGTTTCCCGGCCTGGTTTCTCTGGGCGCGCTCGCTATCGTCAGCGGGCCGGTCGCCGTCGCCGTTTCGGAACTGTATGCGGGCCGCAAAATTACCCTGGGCGCAGCCTATCGCGGCGCGCGGCGCGTGTTCCTGCGTCTGCTTGGCGGCTGGTTCCTCGTGGCGATGTCCTTTCTGGGTCTGGGCTTCCTGACGCTCTTGCTCATCAGCGTCGTCATTTCCGCCCTGACGGTCGCCATAGCGGGTCAACTGCCGCAAATAGTCGCCACGCTGTTCCTCATTATAGTAGTTTCGCTTCCTTACCTCGTCGGCTGCGCGGTAACAGCCTTGTATTTCCTGTTCCTAACGCCCCTGGCGACGCTGGAAGACCTGCCGCTTTCCGCGATCCCGGCCCGCAACCGTCAACTCGTCGGCCAGCGCCGGTTTTTGCGCTCGTGGGGCGCGGCCACTTTTCTGCCGGTCGTCACTTTCGGTTTGCAAATGCTCATGGCGATTTCGGTCAACGCCGTCCTGGACGTTTTCTCCCTGCCGACGGTCGTCCATTTCCTCCTGGCAACGGCGTTTTCGTGCGTCATCGCGTTTTTCTTCCAGCCCTACTGGATGATTTTCCTTCCACTCTTGTATTTCGATTATCGTGTGCGGCGCGAGGGCTATGACATTCGTCTGCTGGCCGCCGATTTCGAGGCCCGACTGGAACGGGAAGGGAGCGCAAATCTGGCGGCGACGGAGGAACGGCCCTTGCCGACCGATGCCCAGCCTGCGCCGTTGAACGCGCCGCCTGCGCCATCGGAGGGACTGCCGTCCTCGCCCTCAGACAGACTGTCGTCTTCGCCCGCCAATGAGACAGACTGGAGTCGGGAAGCGTCATGACGACAAAACAGCGCGCTTTTCGCGGCGCGCGCTTTTTTCGCCTTCCGGCGCATACCGCGCCGCTTCTGCTCGCTCTCTTACTGACGCTTCAATTTAACATTGCGGGCGCGCAGACGTCTTCGCCGCGCGCTTCCGCCGCGCAGATCAAAGCCAATCTCAGCCGGATACTCGCCGACCCGGAATTTCAAACCGCCCGCCCCGCCGAGAGCGTCATGAACAAGTTATTGCGCGCAATCGTCGAGCGGTGGGACAAATTTTTGGAATGGTTTAACAGACTGTTTCACATTTCGGCCATCGGCGGGGGGAGCGCGGGTCTGCAATGGGTCTTCATCGCCCTGTTTATCGCGCTGGGAGCCTGGCTGCTGGCCGGATTGATCCGCAGCTACGTCAACAACCGCGCACCGAAAGCCCCGGCTCGACGAACCACCTACGATTTGGACGAAGCCGACGCCACCGACGTCGCCGAACCCGATGTCTGGCTGGAACAAGCGCAGGTTTACGCCAAGAACATGGACTATCGCCGCGCTTATCGCGCCGTTTTCATGGCGATTTTGCTGCGGCTAGATCGCGGCGGCTTTATCGAATACACCCGCGCCCGCACCAACGGCGATTATGTGCGCGCCCTGCGATTGCAGAAACTGGACAGCCTGCACGCCCTGCTGCAGACCCTCTCAGGAGAGTTCGACGCCCGCTGGTATGGCGACCGCGCTACGGACGCCGACGATTATCGCGCGTGCCGCGTGGTCTATGATCAGATCGCGCAACAGACGCCGCTTGCCGCATCGTCCGGGCGTGTCGGTTCCCAAACCGGCGCGCTGCTGGCGGGAAGGGCTTAAACAATGCTCTTCCTGCGCCGCGCCAACCGCGAACTCCTTGCGCTCGTCGGGCTGTTCGCCCTGTTTGTCGTCACGGCCCTGTTTTACGAGCGGGTCGGGCAGGAAGCGACGGCCCCGGATACGCCCAGCGCGTTCAATGCCGCCCCCTCCGGCGTCAAAGCGCTGTACCGCCTGCTCGTAAAACAGGGCTACGCCGTCGAGCGCCTGACCGCGCCCTGGGATGTTCTCGATGCCGGAACGGGTCTGCTGGTTTTCGTCGAGCCGAACGAGCGCGCCGTCAGGCCGCGCGAAATCAACGCCCTGCGCGCCTGGGTGACGCGCGGCGGCTCGGTATTATATTTTGTCAGCGGCCCGGCCCGGCCTGCCGATGCGCGCGACCCGCTTTTTGGCGACGTGTCCGTCGTCGCCGCGCCGCCCGCCCCGCAAACGCTGTCGCCCGCCCCGATTGTCGCCGCCCTGACCCGCGACGTGCATTCGCTGGCAGTCAAGCCAGCCATTCGCCTGCAAACCAGCCTGGCGACCGATCCCGCCAAAGGGTACGTTCCCCTGCTGGCGGACGCACAGGGCGGATTGCTGCTGTACCGGCGGCTTGGCAAGGGCCAACTAATCGTCGCCGCCGACGCCAACATGACCAGCAACCAGGGCATTCGCGAGGCCGACAACGCCATTTTCCTTATCAATGTCGCGGCGGCGTCTCTTTCGCCCGCTTCCGCCCCGGCCTCCAATGGGAATGGAACGGGGGCCGGTCGCCGCGTCATCGCTTTCGACGAGTATCATCACGGCGTCGGGTTCGCGCGCGGGCGGGGCGAAACCGGGCAGTTCGGGAAGTTGTTCAACAGCGCGCCCCTCGGCCTGCGCCTCGTCCTCTGGCATGGATTGGCGTTCGGCTTGTTGCTCCTTTACAACGGAAATCGTCGTTTTGGCCGCGTCCGAACGCTTTCCACGCCCGCCTTCCGCGCCGGAACCGATTACGTAATTTCGATGGCGCGCTTATTGCGCCGCGCCCGCGCCGGGGACATTGCGATTACGACGCTGTTTACGCGCTTTTTGCGCGACCTGGCGCGCAGCCTGGATGCCCCGCCTGAAACGTCGCCCGGCGAGCTGGCCCGTCTTGCCGAACGCCGCTTCAACCTGACCAACAACGGGCTGGAGCAACTGACCGCCCGCTGTGTCGTGGTGACCGAGGGCGAAAAGATTTCGGAAAGCGAATTGATTACGCTCGCCCGCCGCATCGAACAAGCCAGAAGGGAATGCCATCTTGCCGGAGTCGGATAACCTGTCGCAAACCGAAGTTTCGGTTCCTGACCTAGCCAATTCGCCCGCCGCCTCCGACCTCGGCGCTTCCGGCGCGGCCCTGCCCGCCGTTATAGAAACCGGCCCTGCCGCCGAATTGGAAACGCTGGCCGGATCGCCGCAAACCGCGCAGCAACTGGCGCAGTGTATTACGGACGAGATGCACAAGGCCATTGTGGGGCAGGACGAACTGGTGGAGATGCTGGTCGTGGCCGTTCTCGCGGGCGGTCACGTCCTGCTGGAAGGCGTGCCGGGAACCGCGAAAACGCTCTCGATTCGCACCCTGGC
>JBBRNU010000231.1:0-6975 GCA_038230115.1 Chthonomonadales bacterium
CCGGACGGGTCTCTCAAGCGTCCCGACATCTCGATCTTCTGCGAAGAGCCGGAACAACAGGACACGGCGTGTACCCAGATTCCCGACGCCGTGATTGAAATTCTCAGCAAGGGCTATGAGAAGAAGGATATGGAAATCAGCCTGCCGTTTTATCTGGCGCAGGGCCTCGCCGACGTCGTAATCTTCGATCCCGCCACGAACCGCGTCACGCATTATCACGGCGGGCGAACCGACGCCTACGAATCGCCGGTCGAACTCACCTTCGCCTGCGGCTGCCGCGCCACTGTGTGACATCCTGTTGACCGTCTCTACTGACCACGCGCGACCAGTGGCGTCAACGATTTGACGGGCCAATGGGCGAAGCGGACGTGCAGACCAGCGGCGTTTTCTCCCGCAAAACGAAATGAACTAGAAAAGGGCGGGCGAAAGTTTTGTCGCCCCGGCGGAAGCGCCAAAGCAAGGATTGGAAAAATAACCGATGAGCGCGCTCGATATTCATCCCATCGAGGACGTTTTCCCTCGCAGAACCTATGTGGCGGACGGCCCCATTGATTTTGAATCATGCGCGTTGAGCGTGCGGCAAAGCGCGTAAAGGTGCGTGAGATCGGGCCAGGTTTCGCCCTGCTCCCAGCGCCGCAGAGTGCGCGTCGCGACGGCGGTTTGCGCCGCGAGGGCTTCCAGCGACAGCCCGTTCCGCAGGCGCATGGCTCGCAGCGGATCGCCGCCCGATTTAAGATTGCGGGCGGCAAAGCGGGTCTGGAAATCTCGTGGCAGGTGACGGGCGTTCGGCAGGACGCCTACGCCAAAGCGCATCCGCTGGTGGTGGAGCAGGGCAAAGGCGCGTTCAGGGCAAGCGCCTGGCCCCGGAAGCCTTCGGTTTGCCCGCATCGCGGGGCGGCGCAATGACGCTTTCCGCGCCCGCGCCGGAAGTGAAAAAGCGAACGCAGGCGGACGCGGCCCGCAAATAAAAGAAGAGCGTCGGCTCGCATGAAAATAGCGGGCCGAGCCGGTTTAGCAAAGCGCGCGGCGGGGCGATAAGGAAGGCGTGCGAACACGCGCCCGGACTTCCCCGTTTCGCTCGCGTTTTGCGCCAGTCAGGACGGGCGAGCGGGCGCACGAAAAGGAGGTGAGTAAGTTGGCGATGTTTACCCTTACTCATGGCTCCAGCGCGCAGGCCTCGCGCCTGTAGTCGCTGCGACCGTGAGCGAAAGCCCCGACAGTGAAAGCTGCCGGGGCTTTCGGCTGTCTGGGGCGAAATGGCGAAAGGTTGTCCGGGAGGAACGGAAATTCGCTCCGGCCCTGTCTTCGGCGTCCCGGACGCTGGCGGCGGGAAAAGTGTGTTGAAATCGGGTCGAAACCGGCGCGGCGGGGAGGAGTCAGGGGGCGGGCGTCGAAATAGGGCAGGGCGGCGCGCACGACAATGCCCGCCGTCTCTTTTTGGCGTCATTCCGACGCTTCATTTTCGCGTCCTCCCGACCCGGACGCAACCGCAACGCAGGAGGACGTACACATGGCGAAAAGACCCGTTAATATCGCGCTCATCGGCTATCAGTTCATGGGCAAGGCGCATAGCAACGCTTACCGGCAGGTAGGTCGGTTTTTCAATCTCGACGTGGAACCGGTGATGAAAGTCATCGTGGGGCGCAGCGAAGAGAAAGTGCGCGTCGCGCAGCAAACGTTCGGCTGGCAGGAATACGCCACGAACTGGGAGGACGTGATCGCGCGCGACGACATTGACCTGGTGGACATCGGTACGCCCAACGACTCGCACGCCGCGATTTCGCAGGCCGCGCTCAAGGCGGGCAAACACGTTTTGTGCGAGAAGCCTCTCGCGATTACCGTTGCGGACGCCCGGCAGTCGTATGAGGTGGCAAAACAGACCGGGCTGGTCAACGGCATCTGCCATAATTACCGCAAAGCCCCGGCCATCGCGTTCGCGGCCCAGCTCGTGCGCGAGGGCAAATTGGGCCAGATTCGGCACTTCCGGGGAACCTATTTGCAGGACTGGATTGTAGACCCCGGCGTGCCGCTGGTCTGGCGGCTGGACAAGAAAATTGCGGGCAGCGGCTCGCACGGCGACCTGAACGCGCACCTGATTGATACGGCCCGCTTCGTGATGGGAACTGAGTTCGCGGACGTGTGCGGAATGAGCGAAACTTTTATCAAGCAGCGGCCCTTGCTCGCGGATACGGAAGGCGGGCTGTCAGGGTTCAAGTCGTCGGGTGAAATGGGCGAGGTGACCGTAGATGACGTGACGGCGTTTCTGGCGCGGTTCGAGAACGGGGCGACGGGGACGTTCGAGGCGACGCGCCTGGCTCCGGGGCGCAAGAATTACAACCGCTGGGAGATCAACGGCGAAAAAGGTTCGATTGCGTTCAATCTGGAGCGCATGAACGAGATCGAGGTGTATTTGAACGATGACCCGCAGGGCTTGCAGGGCTTCCACACGATTCAGGCGACCGAGAGTTTCATGCCCTACATGGAGGCGTACTGGCCGGTCGCGCACATCATCGGGTACGAGCATACGTTCGTGAACATGATGAAGGACTTGATGGATGCGATTGGCCGGGGCGAGCAATTCACGCCGGACTTCCACGACGGCCTGAAGAATCAGGAGGTATTGGAAGCGGTGGAGAAATCGGCGGCGTCACGGCAATGGGTTGCGCCCGGAGCGTAGCGTCCTGTCGAGGGGTCGTAGCGTCCTGTCGAGGGGTCGTAGCGCCCTGTCAAGGCGGATGCACAGCAGGGTTAGGGCGGATGTGAATCAGGACAAGGCGGAGGCACGGCAGGGGGCAGGGCGGATGCACAGCAGGGCGTATGTGTGAATCAGGGCCAGGGCGACGCGAAGCAGGGCAGGGCAAGCCCTGCCCCTACTGGCCCTGTTCCAGTTCGGCGGCGTAGGTTTGCTATGTCGGGCAGACGAAGAGGTAGGGGCAGGCGGCGCACTTGCGTTCTTCGGGCGCGGCGGGGAAATGGTTGAGGCGAATGCCGCGCAGGGCGGCGTCGTATTTCTCGACGCGGGCCGGTTCGTAGCGCTTGCTTTCGGGAACGTCGCGCGCACTGCCCTCGGCAGGATAGTCGAGGACGATTTGCACGGACCGGGCGGGGTTTTCCTGCTGCGCGGCCTGGCGCAGGAGGGCGAGGCGCGGGGCGGTGTGGTCGTCTGACTCGGCCCGGCGCAGGTGACGGCGGCGCAGACGAAGCGTCTGGTCGGGCAGCGTCTCGACGACATCGGCGCGCAGCGTCACCCGGCCATTGGGCAGGTTGGCGGCAAACTCGCGCGCGTCGGACGTTGTTGCGGCGGACGAGGCGGACAGATCGAATTGCCGGTAGACCTGCGTAATCAGGGCGCGGGCGCGCTCGCGCAAAACGCGCTGATGCGCGCTTGCATCTTCGTCTGAAGCGCGGGCTTGTCGGAACGCGGCGGTTTGGGCGAGGGCCGCTTCGAGCGTGGGCGCATTGCCGCCGGCCCGCTCCGTTTCGAGCCAGCGGAGGGTGCGCTGCACGCTGTCGTGAAAGGCCAGATACGCCGAGTCGCCGTCCGTTTCCGGCAACGCTAAAACCTGCGCGTAATAATACTGGCGCGGGCAGCGCTGATACTCTTCCAGGGCGTGCAGGGCGACGGTCGGCTTATCCGCAGCGACATCCTCGGCAAGCCCCGCCGCGTCGGGTTCGGAAATTTCCCCTGCCGCGTTCAAAACGGCGTCATCGGCCTCGTTCGCCGTTTCCGTCCCCGGTTCCCCGGTCTGCAAATCGGGTGGGGCGGTGGTTCGCCCCGCCTCTTGTTTCCATTCCACGAACTGCGCGCCCGACGCTTGCAGGGCCGGGGCGAGCGCGGCGAGCAGGCGCGAGGGCGGCAGCGGTTTGCCCCGGCGCGCGGCGGGACGACTCAGAACTAGATGTTCGCGGGCGCGGGATAGGGCGACGAAAAACAGATAGCTTTCGCCGTCCTCCTGCATGTCCGCGTCCTGGCTTTTCCGTTTGGCGTTCGCTTCCGCCGCTCCGGTTTGGCTCCCCGTTTCGATCGGGCCAACTCGATTTCCGCCCGCTTCGTCCTCTTCGTCCTCTTCCAGCAAACCGGGCGGAACCGACTGCTCGGCCCGCTCCTTGTGCGGAAACTCGCCTTCTATCAGGTTCGGCACGTACACAATGGGGAATTCCAGCCCCTTCGCCCGATGGACGGTCAGCAGCGTCACGGCGTCGCTGTCGTCGAGACTGGCGTCGAGCCGCGGCGACTGCCCGGCTCCGCAGGCCATCAGCGCGCGAATCTGGCGAAGGGGCGCGGCCTGCGCTTCACGCGCGTCGGCGGCGTTTTCCGGGGGAACGAGACCCTGCGCGAACTGCAGGAGTTGGTAAATAGCGACGCGGCGCTGCCAGTTCGCGCTGCGGTCGTCGGCGAGCAGGGGGCGCAAATAATCGCTGGCTTGAAAAAGATAGCGCGCGAGCAGCCGCCAGGCGTCGCCATGATGGACGAGCGGCGTAATATGCGCGTGCAGGCGTAACAAGCCCCGCTGACCGGGCTGCGATACGCCGGGGAGCGTGCGGGCGAGGGCGAGCGCGCCGGGAAATAACTGGTTCGCTTCCTGCGCCGCCTGAAGCAGAAGCGTGATGTCGTCGGCGGGAACGGCGTATTCGGGCAGGCGAGCCACGCGGACGAGCGCGCTGCCCGTCGGTTCGCAGGCGAGCGACAGGACGGCCAGCAGGTCTTTGACTTCTGGGCGGGCAAACAGGTCGCCGACGTGCCGGGTCGGAATGCCGCGCGCTTCCAACTGCCCGCTCAGGAGGGCGGCCTGTCGGTTCGTGCGGCAAAGGATCGCCTGCGCGCCGGGCGTAAAACCGCGCGCCTTCCACGCGCGAACCGAAGCGGCGAGGCCGTCCGCCTGCGCGACCTCGTCGTCGGCGATCGCGACCGTGACGGCGGGCAGGGAATTGGAGACGCGCTGCGCCGTCCATTCCGTCGGCCCGTCCTGCCCTGCCGTGGCATCGGGAATCTGCGCGGCAAGATGCTGAAACAGCGTTACGAGCGGCGGGCGCGACCGATAATTGCGTTCCAGCCGCAGCCGCCGCCCGCCGGGAAAATCTCGCTCCCAATTCCGCACGTTGGCGGGCGAAGCCCCCCGAAACCGATAAATGGACTGTCGCCAGTCGCCGACCGCCCAGAATCCTGCCCCATCGCCAACCAGCCGCTGCAGCAGCCGCGCGCTCGCCCGGTTGATGTCCTGATACTCGTCGGCGAGCAGATGCGGATACAGCGCCTGCCACCGTGCGCGCACGTCGGGGCAGGCGTCCAGCAATTCCACCGCGCGCATGATCAGGTCGCCGAAATCGAGCAGGCCATTGGCTTCCAGCAGTTCCTGATAGATGGCGTACACGCGGGCGATTTCCAGCGATCTGCGCGCCGCCAGTTTCTCTTTTTCGTCGCGGGCGTCCTCGGCCTGACGCTCGGCGCCGGCGAGATAGTCGGCGGGCGTTTTCAAGGCGTCTTTGGCGCGGGCGATGCAGCGCAGCAGGGTCGGAAAGTGAACGGTCGGGTGCGGCAGGTTCTCAAAAGCGTCGAGGGGCAGGCGGTCGAGATGGCGTTCCAGGAGCGCGACGGCCTCCACGATTTCGACCAGACGCGGCGCGAGCGGCAGGCCGATTTGCGCGCCGTCTTTCCGCAGGATTTCGTAGCCGAAGGCATGGAACGTGCCGATCCAAACCCGGTCGGCGCGGGCGTCGAGTCGGGCGCGCAGGCGCGTTCGCATTTCTTCCGCCGCCCGGTTCGAGAAGGTCAGGGCGAGCAGGTTTTCCGGCGCAACCTGCCGTTCGGTCAGCAGGAAGCAGGCGCGGGCGGCGAGCGCGCGGGTCTTGCCGGTTCCCGGCCCGGCGTCTATCAGAACCGGGCCGCGCGCGACGTGGGCCGCGCGCGTCTGACTGTCGTCCAGCCACAAATCGGGGGCGTTTTCGGGCGGGACAGAGCCAGAAATCGGAGTCGGAACGAAGGTCGGCGCGGGGGACGCGCCGAAAACGGCGGTCGCTTCCGGCCCGACCGCCAACTCGGAAACAGCGGGCGAGTCGGAGGCCAAAGTTAAATGGGCGGAACGAGGAAGCAGAAGCGCGTGGGCGAGTTGGGCGAGAACGCAGGACTCGGACAGGCCGACATACGCGGCGATTGTCGCGGCGTCCCACCGAAATTCCACGAACGCCCGGTACAGATGTGGGGCCGGCAGCAGAAATTCCCCTGCGAAGACGTTGGCCTCGGTTTCGCGGCGCTCGGCGGGGCTGTACCCGGCGGCGAACTGCGCGGAATAGGCGCGCTGCTCGACGGGCAGAAAAGCTTCGGGCGCGTCGTCGGCCTGACAGAAGCCGGGCGGAGCGTCGGCATCCGGGCCATGTTCCCGATAATGCCCGAACTCGTGAGCCTGCGCGAAGCGCTGACGGGCGGGCGAGACGCCCTCCTGCGCGTACCAGATGCATTCCGAATCGCGATCCAGCACGGCCTGCGCCCCGAACAGCAGCGGGTCGCCGGGCGACAGGCCGACCCGCGCCAGCCCGGTTTCGGCTTCGGCGGCGGCGAGCAGCAGGTCGGCGGGCGGCAGGGGCGCGTCGAACGGCGGGCAGCCAGCGCGCAGGCGGTCGTGCCACTGTCGCGCCCGGTTTCGCAAGGCGGTCCAATCGGGCATACGTTAAGTTAGATTTTTTCGACGTCGGTTCCTGCGCGTTCTCGGTTGTTTCCGGATTTGGGCCGTCGGGCGTCGCTCACGAACTCCGGTTTCCGTCTTGCAGTTAGTCGCTCGCCTGTTCGCGCCAGAAGCGTTTTTGCGCGTCGGTCAGGTCGGCGGCGTTTTCCACGTCGGTCAAGAAGTCTTCCCGAGCCGAAACCTGCGGCACCGCGTTCGACTTATACTGCGCGCCCGGCGCGAGCGTCGCGGGTTGGTTCAGATACGCGGCGATTTGCTCGACCGGGACTTGCAGGGCGTCGGCAAGGCGCGTGAA
>JBBRNU010000232.1:0-6968 GCA_038230115.1 Chthonomonadales bacterium
AAAACCGCTCGTGACCCGGAACATCCACAATGCCTGCAATCGCGCCGTCGGGCAGGCGCAGCGCGGCGAAGCCCAGGTCAATGGTCATGCCGCGCGCCTGCTCTTCCTTGAGCCGGTCGGGGTTGGTTCCGGTCAGCGCCTGAATCAAGGATGTTTTGCCGTGATCCACGTGACCGGCGGTTCCAATGATAACGTGCTTCATGAGAGTTTCAATACACAAAAGGGCGGCGTTCCCGGAGGTTGAAAACCCCCGGCAACAAAGTGCAAGCGTCCTGCGGACGCGGCTACGCGTCGTTCATATGTTTGCGCTTTCCTCGCGGCTTTAACTTCGAGTCACGTTATGGCGTGCGGGAATTGCGCGTCCGCAGGACGCCTGTTTTTTGTTGCCGGAGGTTTTCAACCTCCGGCAAACCGCCTATTTTATCCTGCCGGGAATTTTCAACCCCCGGCAAACGGCGGGGCTAATCCAATCGGGCGAGAACGCTGCCGTCCGGGGTGAGGTAGGAGCCTTCGTTGAGGACGGGGGCGGGGCTGTTGGCGACGGCCCATTGCCAGCGGTTGCGCGCGGAAAAACCGGATTGGGTGGCGGCTGCTCCAACCTGCCCGTCGCGGCGCAGGGCGATGATCGCCGCGCCGTAATGGTGATGAATTTCCGGGGGCCGCTTGGCGAGCAGGTAGCGAATGGCTTCCTCGCAGGCCTGCTGCGGCGTCAGGCCGCGTTCCATGCCGAGAACGACACGATAGCTCAGGCAGGCCTTCATCATTTCGTCGCCGTTGCCGGTCGCCGCCGCCCCGCCGACGGCGTTGTCCACATACAGGCCGCTGCCGATAACGGGCGAGTCCCCGACCCGGCCCGGAACCTTCCACGCCATGCCGCTCGTCGTGCAGCCAGCGGCTAAATTGCCGTTCGCATCGAGGGCGCACAGGCCAATGGTGTCATGCGATGCGGCGACCGAGGCAGCAGAAGCCCTGTCAACGTCGCCGTCTGTCGTTTTGCCATACGTGAAGTGCGCCACGTCCGGGGCCGAGCGTTCGCGCCGCCAGTTTTCATACGCGGCGCGGCTGACGTCCGTGCTTAACTCCTGCGGCGCGAATCCCTGCGCGAGGGCGAAGCGGTCGGCGTTCTCGCCCACCAAAAAAACGTGCGGCGTGGCTTCCATGACGCGCCGGGCGATGGAAATTGGCCGTCGAAACCGCGTGATCGCGCCGACCGCTCCCGCGCCGTGCGTCGGACCGTCCATGATCGCCGCATCGAGTTCCACCACGCCGTCGGCGTTGGGCAGGCCGCCATATCCGACGGAATTGACGGCGGGGTCGTCTTCCGTGACGTTGGCGGCGGCTTCGATGGCGTCCAGAGCGCTTGCGCCCTGCGACAGCAGAGTCCAGCCCGTCGCGCAGGCGGCGACGCCAAAGGGCCAGGTGGCGATAAAGACGGGCTGAGTTGGCATAGGGTCGGTTTTCTCTTCCTTGCGGTTGATGGCTGCGCGGCTAATGGCTGCCTGATGTATGGGACAGTGAATGGAAATGAATGCCCGTTCTGAAACGCCGCAGACGGGAATAAATCCTCGTCCTGAAATGCGGCGAAAGGGATTGAAACCCCGGTCTGAAACGCGCAGCCCTCCGTCGAGGGCTAAATGCCAATGCCGAAAGCCAGAGCGCGTGTTCGCCCCGCGAAGGTAGTTATAGGAGAGCGTCTCTTTAGCCCCTTCAGGCACATGAGTCTTCAGCGGGTGAGGAGACCAGTGCAGGCAATTCGCATTTAGTCCGCGCAGGCGGGCTGCGCGTTTCAGAACGGGGTTTCAATCCCGTTGTCGCTCACTCGTGCGTTTCAATTTTAAGCTGACGGAACGTTCAGAACGCGGACATGGCGGTTTTGCGCTGGCGCTGCTGCAAGTACAGGTCGCGGAAAATCGCGAATTTCGCGGCGTGATAGGCGGACACGGCCGGGTTGGGCGTGACGGTCTGACCGACACGGCTCATGGCCTGCATGGCGGCGGGCAGAGTCGGGTACAGCCCGGCGGCGGTCGCGGCCAGCATCGCGGCTCCGAGCAGGACGGCTTCCGGTTCGCCGGGAAGGACGAGGTTCAAGCCGGTCGCGTCGGCGTGTTCCTGAAGCCAGAGCGAGTTTTTCGTCGCGCCGCCCGTCACGTACAGCGAATCAATGCGATAGCCCGAACGGTTCAGCGCGTCCACAATGTCGCGCGTTCCGTAAGCGACGGCCTGCAAAGTCGCGTAATAGAGCAGAGCCTGCGACGCGAGCGATTCGTCGAGCGTCAGCCCATCTACGAGCGCGCGGGCGTTTGGGTCGGCGTGGGGCGAGCGGTTGCCCAGAAAATCGGGCAGAACGTGCAGGTCGCGGGTCAGCAGGGCCGGGAAGGGCAGGCCGCGCTCCGCCCGCAGGCGTTCGAGTTCGGCGTTGAGCAGGGCGTAGACGGAAACGGACTGCACGAGCGCCTGCGCGTTCAGTGACGCGGCGTTGGCATGATTGGCGATGACTTGGTCAATGGCGCTGCCCGCCGCGCTTTGCCCGCCTTCGGTCAGCCACATTTGCGGAACCATCGCGCCGTAATATGGCCCCCAGATGCCGTCCATGAATTTCGGCTCGCGCGACACGGCCATGTGGCAATTACTGGTGCCGCCGATCAGGGCGAGCGCGGTTTCCAGCCGGGCCAAATCCTGCCCTTCCTGCCCCTGCCAGAGCGCGCCGAGAACGCCCAATCCGCCCGCGTGCGCGTCAATCATGCCGACGCCGACCTGACAGTCGGTCGTCAGCCCCAGTTCCTGCGCGGCAAGCGGAGTTAAGGGGCCGAGCGGCGTTCCCATCGGGCGAACATCGCTGCCGATGCGGTCGTCGTCCAGAGCGTCGGCCAGCCCGATGGCCTCGAAATACGTCCTGTCCCACCGACCGTGCGGCCCGTCGTGACCCAGATACGTCCACTTGCAGACGAGCGTGCAAAGACTGCGGGCCGGACTGCCGGACGCGCGAAACGTGAGATAATCGGCCAAGTCGAAGAAGTGTCCGGCCTGCCGCCACGTTTCGGGCAGATGCGTTTTGAGCCAGCGGAGTTTCGGCGTTTCCATTTCCGGTGAAAGTCTGCCGCCGACATATTGCAAAACGTCAAACCCGCCCGCATTAATGGCTTCGGTTTCGGCGAGGGCGCGGTGATCCATCCAGACGATGATGTTGCGCTGATTGTCGCCCTCGGCGTTCACGGCGAGCGGGCGATTATTCTTGTCCAGAACCACGAGCGAGCAGGTGGCGTCGAAACTGATGCCGACCACCTGATCCGGCTTGATTTGCGCTTGCGCGAGCGTATCGCGAATGGCCCGACCGATGGCCTGCCAGATGTCGTCGCTGGACTGCTCGACGAAATCCGGGCGCGGCTTCCAGGTCTGGATCGGCGCGACGCTCTGCGCCCGCAGATTGCCCTGCGCGTCGAAAAGCCCGGCCCGCGCGCTGCCGGTTCCCACGTCCACACCGAGAACATACGCGCCCAACAGCGCGCTCATAGGGCGATTTCGCCGGTGAAGACTTCTTCGGCAGGGCCGGTCATCACCACGCGGTTGTCGCCGAGCCACTCGACGCGCAGGTCGCCGCCCGGCAGATGCACGAGAACGTTGCGTCCGGTCTTGTCGTTGAGAACAGAGGCGACGACGGCGGCGCAGGCTCCGGTTCCGCAGGCGAGGGTCGCGCCCGCGCCGCGCTCCCACGTTCGGATGCGAATTTCGCCCGCATTGCAGACATGAATGAAGTGAACGTTGGTTCGCTCCGGGAAAGCGCGGTGCGTTTCGATGGCTGGCCCGAAGCGTTCAAGCGGCAGTTTATCTAAGTTATCCTCGAAAATCAGGACGTGCGGGTTGCCCATCGAAACGGCGGTGATCTCGAAGCGCCGTCCCTCCACTTTCAAGCCTTCGCCGATGACGCGCCCATTGTCGTCGCCGCGCATCGGGATTTCCGAGCGCAGCAGCCGGGGCGTTCCCATCTCGACGCGCACGGCCTCGACGCTGCCGCCGCGCAATTGCAGCCGGACTATCTTGACGCCCGCCAGGGTTTCCACCTTGATTTGCGGTTCGGGGTACAGTTTGTGGTCATGGACGAAGCGGGCGAAGCAGCGAATGCCGTTGCCGCACATTTCGGATTCGCTGCCGTCCGGGTTGAACATCCGCATTCGGAAGTCGGCGATTTTCGAGGGCAGAACCAGCACCAGACCGTCGCCGCCGATGCCGAACTTGCGGTCGTTCAAACGGCGGCTGAGATCGGGCAGACCAGCCTCGTCGGGCGCGTCGCTGAGGGCGTTGACAACGACGAAATCGTTGCCAATGCCCTGCATTTTTGTAAATTTCAAGACTTGCTCCGTGCTTGCTTCGTGGAACCGCCTGACAAAACGTTTTTTCTCATTCTGCAAGGGATTTATCCTCCCTTTGCAGGAAGGGACAGGACCAGAAGAACCTGCTGATCCCGCTAAGCCCGTTCAGGTCAGGCGGTCTTGATAAGGAAACGAACGGCCTAGCTGTTGGGCGCGGGCGTGGGCGGGACGGGGGCGCGCGGCTCGCGGGGTTCGCGTTCGCTGCGCTCGCCGCCCGCCTCGCGGTTCGGTTCCTGATAAAAATTCGAGACTGGACGGGATGGGACGATGGACGTGACCGCGTGTTTGTAAACCAGCTGCGTCGGCTTGCCGACCGAGTCGAGCAGGATCGTGAAGGCGTCGAAGCCGCGCACCATGCCGCGCAGCTGGACGCCGCCGATCAGATAAATGGTGACGCCGATGTTCTCTTTACGCACCTGGTTCAAAAAGATGTCCTGCAAATTCAACTGCGGCTTATTCATGCACGTTCCTCCCGGCAAAAATTAGGGAAACAGAAAGAATGGCTCCGGGCCGTCAGCGCTTCTTTAGTTGGCGTCGTCAGGGCATGACCACGCGGAAGGCGGCCTGACTCTGGAGACGCGCGAGAAGCTGCGCGGCGACCGTCGCCGAAGAGAGTTCCGAAACGTCGAGCCACGCGAGACCGGGGTCGGCGCGGAACCACGTCTGCTGCCGCTTGGCGTAGCGGCGCGTGTTTTGCTTGATGTCTTGAATGGCGGTCGGCAAATCCATCTCGCCGCGCAGATACGCGACGATTTCTTTATAACCCAGGCTGCGAAGCGGGCCGAGCGCGGGCTTGTATCCCTGCGCGAGCAGGCCGCGCGCTTCGGCCTCCAACCCCTGCGCGAGCATGGCGTCCACGCGCGTTTCGATGCGCGCGTTGAGTTCCGGGCGCGGCAGGGTCAGGCCGAACCGAAACGCCGGGCGCGGCTGGCGCGAAAGTCGGTCTTCGGCCTGCCATTGGGAAATCGGGCGACCCGAAACGCGAAACACCTCCAGGGCGCGCAGAATTCGCACGGCGTCATTCGGGTGCAGGCGAGCGGCGGCAGCGGGGTCGGCCTCCCGCAAACGCTCCCTCAGCGTTTCCAGCCCGTGCGCGTCCATTTCGGCCTGCAACTCGGCGCGGACTTCCAGACTGGCAGGCGTGGCGGCCAATGTCCAGCCGTCGAGCAGGGCGCGCACGTACAGCCCGGTTCCCCCGCAGATGAGGGGCCATTTTTCGCGCGCCGCGATGTCGGCGAGGGCGGCTTCGGCACGAATTTTCCAATCGGCGACCGTGAACGGTTGGTCGGGCGCAGCGACATCCAGCAGGTGAAACGGAACCAGAGCGCGCTGCCGGGCGTCCGGTTTCGCCGTGCCGATGTCCATGTCGCGATAGACCTGCATCGAATCCGCGCTGATAATTTCGCCGCCGATTTCCAGGGCGAGCGCGAGGGCGGCAGCGGTTTTGCCGGTTGCCGTCGGCCCGACAAGGACGATGGGCGGGCGCGCGTCGGGCAAGTTCGAGGACGAGTCGGGCGTGGTCACGCGGGCTTATTCCTCGTTTGCTGCATCGGAAACATCGTCCAAGTATATCATAACGGGTGTGAATACGCAAGTTCCGATGCGAATTAACGCAGGGAAATCAACGCAGCGTTTCGCCCGGTTTGAGAGCGTAAATCTCCAGATTGGGAATGTCGCTGGCGGCCTGTCGCAGGGCGTCGGGCGTGCCGGTGAGCATCGGGAACGAGGCGTAATGGATGGGCAGGACGCGCGTGACGCCGAGGAGTTTAATGGCAAGCGCGGCCTCGCGCGGCCCCATCGTGTAGTGGTCGCCAATTGGGAGCAAAGCCAGTTCCGGGTGGTACAGATCGCGTAATAAGGCCATGTCGCCGAACACGGCGGTATCTCCGGCGGCATAAAACGTGAAGCCGTTTTCCAGTTTCACGACATAACCGACCGCCTCGCCGACCGAAATGACTTTGCCCTCGTCCTGGACGCTGCTGGTGTGGTGCGCGACGGTCATCGTGACGGCGATGCCGTCAACCGTCTGCGTCCCGCCCTTGTTCATGGAATGGAAATTCTTGACGCCTTTGGTTTGCAGCCAGTTTCCGGCCTCGAACACGGCGACGACAGCCGCGTCGGGGTTGCCCTCGCTGACGGCGAGCGCGTCCTGCGCGTGGTCGTCGTGCATATGGGTAATCAAAATCATGTCGAGCCTGCCCAAGCTTTCGACCGTCTTGTACTGCGGCGGGCAGGCGGGGTTATGGATCGTCCAGGGGTCAATCAGCAGGCGTTTGCCGCCAGGCGTTTCGACGAGGATGGTGGAATGGCCGAGATAAAGAAAGGTCGTGTCGCGATCGAGGGGCATGGTTGTTTTCCTTCCAATAACATGGGAGCAAAGTTGAATTTCACGTTTTCCGCGACGAAATAAATTTCGCGGCGATAGGCGAAGAGACGGCGACGAAATGAATTTCTTCGCTAGTGGCGTTCCGTCAGCCCAGGGTTAAAACCCCGGTCTGTCTGGCGTTCCGCCGAGCGTCCTTCGGACGCGATGCCAACCGCGCTAATCGCGTGGAAGGTGAAAGTCTTTGCTGAATTTCGTGTCCGAAGGACACACAGCCG
>JBBRNU010000233.1:0-6961 GCA_038230115.1 Chthonomonadales bacterium
GACCTGGGCCAGACTGTTGACGACGATATTCACGTCGTTTACGCTCACGACTCCGCTGCCGCTGACGTTCGGGCCGAACGTCGCGGTCGAGGTGATCGTCTGACCGAGTTTCTGCACGACCGCGTTCACGTCGGCGTCGTCAATCTGGCCGTCGCCGTCCACGTCGCCGAGCGGGAGCGTAATCGCCGACGGCGCGGCGGGCGCGGCGGTCGCCAGACTGAGATTGCCGGAATACAGGCGGGCGATACCCGGCGCGGTCATGGGTTTGACGCCGACCCGGTACGCATTGCCGTCCGTCAGCCCGATCAGGGCTTCGGGAACCGCGAAATTACCGGCGTTGTCCAAATACACGTCAGTGGTGACAATCGCGTCGCTCTCGTGCGCCGGGGTCGAATCGGCGGCGAAAACGTACACGCGGGCGCGGTTGCCGGTTAGGTTGCGGCTATTATCCATGCGCGCCCAACCCGGCAGACTGGCCGCGCTGCTCAGAACCGGCTGACTTCGCACGGTCAGGGTGAGGTTCGGGCTGTCCGTCAGATGTGTGCCGTCGCTGGCGATGCCGTTCGTCATTTTGAAGACGAAGGTATAGGTTCCGGGCCGGAAGGCGCGCACGGCGAAGTGGTTGTGCCACGTTCCCACGTAGGGGTAAGGGAACGTGCCGCTTTGCGCGGTCGGCGTGCCGGCGGGAGCGAAAAAGCGGTACTGCGATTTCCAGATTTCCAGACCGGGCGAGACCGAAACCTGCGTCATCGTTCCCGAACTCATCACGCCGACGTTGGCCTGCCCATTGTAATACACGACCTCGTTGGAGCCGAGGTTGAGATAGATATTGCCCTGCGAGGGACTGATCGTCGAGTCGCTGTCGGGCGCGTTGATGTTGGGGATCATGCGGTGCGGCATTGCCAGCCACTGCGCGGTCTGGTGGTTCGGGTTGGTGGCCGAGTCGGAAAACCAGACGTTGATGCCGCTTCCCGATATGCCAAAATTCTGGTCGCGACCCCAGAGCAGGTCGTCGCCATGCGTGTCCGGGGGCGGCGGGTCGGCCCAGACCGCCGCGCCGAGCAGCGCGCAGGCCGTCGCTAGGAAAACCGTCCTGCCAATGCGTTGGTAAATCATCGTTTCTCTTCCTTCACTTCTGGCTTCTCGCCAATTTCGCAATGAATTGCCGATGCCGAATCATCGCGCGTTCGCGCAAAGCGCTAGCGTCGCGGGTCGTACAAATCCGTCTTGCCGTCCGGCGTCCAGGTCTGCTCGAAGTGCAGCCATTTGGCGTGGCCGTCGCAGAACGTGTAGTTTGCGCCGCCCGTGTGCCGATCCATCTTGGCTTTGCAGCCGCCGTTTGGAACGTCGCAGGCGAGCAGCGTTCCGGGCGGCTCGTAGGTGTATTCGTCGTTGTCGCAGCCGCTTGCATGGGGCGTTCCGCGGTACGAAAAGTCGCACCACCAGGCCGAATGAAAGTGGTCGTCAAAGGTGTTTTCGTACATCTCGGCGGTGTAGATGGTATTGGCCGACGACGTGATAGAACTCAGCCGCGAGTAGCCGTGCGTGTGGCTGGTATCGCCTTCCAGAAGCGGGGCCATCCACATATTGGTTCCGTAGGAAGTCCAGCGCCGCTGGGTGATCGCGCCGGGGGTATACCAGTTCTGGCTTTTATCGCTCGGACAGCGGTAAATCGCCCGGTTTTTGGTGTAGGGATCGAGGCTGAAAATCCAGGTGAACTGGTTGGTTGTGTGCGCGTCGAGCGGCAGCGTTTCGTCGTAATCCTGACAGTACATCGCGACCGCAGTTCCGATCTGGCGCGTGTTGGAAAGGCAGACGGTTTTGCGCGCCGACTCGCGCGCCTGGGCGAAAACCGGAAACAGGATCGCGGCCAGGATGGCGATTATCGCGATCACGACGAGCAATTCGATTAGCGTGAACGCGGAACGGCGCAAAGGCATGGTCGTACTCCTTTCGGCGCGGCGAATTTGCGCTCGCCGCGCAGGAGCAGGGGCTGGCTCGCGCCAGTCGCTGCAAGGACAGCAGACGGCGGGAACGAAACGTTCCTGCGGTTTGTCAGCCGACGCGCAAACGTCGGTTCGGTTGGAAAAGCGGGTTCGCGCCGCGCTTTTCGCGTTGAAAAGGCGCGTTGTAAAACCCTTGTTGGGCGGGAAGGACGCAGAACGTCTTTTTTCCAAGCGGAAAAACACGTTTCGACGCACTTCCGGGTTGGTTGATTGGGAAGGAATCAGGAGGCGTAGAGCAATGGACTCAGGGGACGATGTGTGCTACAATGCAGATGGCAACGGTTGTGCTTTGTCGCAATCGTCCGACGGGCGGCTGTTGACGCAGCCGCCCGTCCCTTCTAATTTCCCGTTTTGGAACGCCCTTTTTTCGGTTCGCAGGCTGGATGCATTTTCTTTGCGCCCGTTGCCGCCTGCGACTTCGTGAAAGCCGATAGGAAAGCGAAGGCTCGCGTCCTGGCGACCGTCGCGAAACGGACAGGCAGGCGCGTAGGAAAGTTGGAATCCGACTGCGAAAGCGATGAAAAGGGTTGGGAACGCCGTTTCGAGACGAGGAACGGCGCCGGGGCGGACTAGGCGACGGGCGGGGCGCGAGAGCGGGAGCGGGCGACGACGGTGGACGGCGCGCGGGCCAGCGGCGCGAGGAAGCGCGTGGCGTCCCGGAAAGTCGGCGGGATGGCGAAGAGCGCCAGCGCCGGAGCGACGCTGACGGCCTGCCACGCGCAGGCGGGACAATGGTGTGCGGCGGCGCGCGGAACGCCGCGCATGTTTTGCGAGTGCGGCGCGCGGGCGGGCGCAGGACGGGCGAGCGCCATTGTCAAGGCGACTGCGGCCTCGTCCTGATCGTCCGCGCCGAGCGCGTGGTTGTGCTGGAGCGCGGCGAGCGTACTCAGGAAGAAACAGCAGAAGGCCAGCAACGCGGCAATGCGACGCGACAGCGATTTATGCTGCGGTTTGTGGAATGACGACATACGGGCCTCCTTTCTGAAAATTCCTGTCTGACGCTTCCTGCAAAATTCCGGTTATGGATCGCACGTCGGCATTGTACCACGCCTCTGCGCCGCGCCGCAACGTCGTTTTGCAGGAAAACAACATTATTTTCCGCGCCGCGCGAAAACAAAATCGTTCTCGCGGCCATTCTCGCGCCGCACAGTTTGCAAATCGCGCCGCGCATGGCCCCGCCGCCCTGTGAGCGTCGCGCCTGCACGGGTTTCGCGCTTGTTGACCATCATGCGGGCCTTATGTTATAATGGACTGCCTGCCCTATCGGTTCTTATCTGGCGCAGGCGATTTCAAGGAGATTTGTTCTTGGCACAAGGGACTACCAGTCTTATGGATAACGCGGACGCGCTGCGGCAGCAGATCGAGCGGCTCGAAAAAGAGGCGGCGGCGCTGAAACAGGAAAACGCCGACCTCAAAAAAGCCAAAGGCGGTTCGGACGCGGTGGAATTGCCGGTCGTCAGCGAGTTTGAAGAGACGCTGCGGCGGCTGGTGCAGCGCACGGCGATGATCGTGCAGGCGGAAAAATGCGTGATCCTGGTGCGGGACCGGGAGACCGGCGACCTGTATGCGCGCTCGCCCGCGTTTGGAATGACCGACGAAGAGGTAAAATCCTATCGCGTCCGCGCCGATACCGGCGTTTCCGGCGAAGTATTCCGCAGCGGCAGCCCGGCGATTTTCACGGACGCGACCAATGACCCTCGCGCCCTCGAAGAAAAACTGCCCGCCCTGCGCGTTCGCAACGGCGTGACCGTGCCGCTGATGGTCGAGAAGCGTGACGACGAGAACCGCGTCGTGGATCGCGTCAATATCGGCGTCCTGCACTGCCTGAACAAGCGCTACGGCGGCGAATTCATTGACGAGGACGTGCGGCTTTTAGAGCGGCTTTCGCGCAACGCCGCCGCCGTCATCGCCAATGCCCAGATGTTCCAGGAGATTGTCGAGGAGAAACAAAAACTCGTCCACACGCTGGAAAGTTTGACGGCAGGCCTGATCCTCGTCAATCATCAGGGCAAATTGAGCCAGATGAACGCCCAGGCGCGGGCCATGTTCGGCGTGCCGGACACGCAGGACCCGATTGGCAAGCCCTACGCCGACGTCATCAAACACGAGGCGTGCAGCGAAATCCTGCGCCGCAAGCTCGCCGAGATGGACGGTTCGGAAGCGGTCAAAACCGAAGAGGACGGCGCTCCTGTCAAACCCGACGAAATTTCTGTCGCGGACGAGGAAGGCGACGAATACGTTTATCAGGTTCACGCCGCGACGGTCAACGACGACAGCAGCCGCCCGATTGGAACGGTTGTCATTTTCAACGACATCACCGACCTCCGCAACGTCGAGCGCATGAAAACCGAATTCGTCTCTATCGTCTCGCACGAGCTGCGAACTCCGCTGACGCCCATGAAAGGCTTTGTCCGCACCCTCCTGGACGATGAAAACGAGGAGTGGTACAACCGCGAAGACCGGCGCGAGTTCTACGGCATCATCGAAGACAACGTGGATCGCCTGAGCCGCCTTATCAACGACCTGCTGAATGTGTCGCGCATCGAAAAGATGGGCGCGGCGGGCATCGAGATGAACTGGGAGGCCGACGTTGACATCAACAAGGCCGTCGAAGAAGTGCTTGGCACGCAGCGCGGACGGACGGACAAGCATACTTTCGTGATTGACTTCGAGCCGGAGCGCATCGAGGCCGAAACCGACCCCGATAAAATCCAGAATATCCTGCAAAACCTGGTTTCCAACGCCATCAAATATTCGCCCGACGGCGGCGAGGTGCGAATCATCGGGCGCGTGGAACCCGACAGCGAGGATTTTCCGACCGGCTCCGTGCTGCTTGGCGTCAAGGACGAGGGCATGGGCCTGACCGCCAACGACCTGAAAAAAGTCGGCGACAAGTTCTTCCGGGCCGACAACAAAAGCACGCGCAAGGCGGGCGGCACGGGCATCGGCCTGTTCCTGGTCAAGAACCTCGTCGCCGCGCACAAGGGCGTAATGTGGCCGGAAAGCGACGGCATCGGCAAAGGAACCACCTTCTGGTTCCGCATCCCGCTGCATCAGCCGAAAGACGAGAGCGGCGAAGAAGTCGCAGGCGGCGAGCCTGCCGAGATCGAAGCCGTTTAGTCGTTTTCGCGGCCGAAGCGGTTTGATCGCTTCCGTTCAGCGTCCGCGCCCGGTTTGCCTGCCATTCCGCGCGGGCGTTTCCCTTTGGGCGCGGGAACTCCTGCCGCGTCGAGGAAGTCCAAATCTAGTGGAAGTAGAACCGATTCGAGTGGCGGTTCGCCGCGAGCCGGAAGCGCAGGGATTGCCGCTGCCCGGTTACGCGACAACCGGCGCGGCAGGCATGGACTTGTGCGCCGCCGTTCCCGACGACGCGCCCCTGACGCTGCTGCCGGGCCAACGCGCGCTCGTCACGACGGGTCTGCGAATCGCCCTGCCGGTCGGATACGAGGCGCAGGTGCGGGCGCGCAGCGGGCTGGCGGTTCGCAATGGGATCGGCGTCGTCAATGCGCCGGGAACCATTGACGCCGATTACCGCGGCGTGGTGCAGGTTCTCTTGATAAATTGGGGGCAGGAGCCGTTTGTGGTACGGCGGGGCGACCGGGTCGCGCAATTGGTCGTCGCGCCGGTTACGCAGGCGCATTTAGTTGAGACCGCCGATTTAGATGCGACCGCGCGCGGCGAAGGCGGCTTCGGCAGCACGGGAACCTGAGTTCCGCCCAAAGGGAAGAACCCGCCTGACGCGCCAAACCGTTTGCCGGGCGTTGAAAACTTCCGCCCCCGTCCGGCTTGCGAGGCAAACTTATGGAATGTATGCAGTGTCGCGCGAATCTGGCCGAGCCGAGCGCCTACTGCCCGCAATGCGGGCAGGCTGTCGCTGCGGACGCCTCCTTGCGCGAAGTTGTTTCGGCGGGCGGGCCGACGCAGACCGCCGCCCTGCCGGTTCCCGCAGCAACCCTTGCCGAAAATAACCATTCGGCGGCGCTGTCGCCCGTCACGACCGCCCCGGAAACCGCTGAAACGGCGCTGGAACTGGCTCCGCTCGACCCGGAAGCGGTTCATGCTCTGCTGACCCAGGCCAATCTGCAGCGCGTGCGCGGGCAATGGGAAGCGGCGATTGATTTTTGCGTGGACGCTCTGCGCGCCCAGCCGGGCAGTCAGACCGCGCACGCCCTGCTGGGCGATATCTACCGGGATCAGGGCAAAACCAGCGACGCGATCCAGTGGTATCGCATGGCCCTCGACCTGCGCCCCAACCCCGCCGACGAAGCGAAACTGCGCCGCCTGGAACGCGAATACGCACGCACGGAAGCGACCGCGCTGCGCCGCGCGCGGGGCGGCTACGACACGCCAGGGGCGCTCGCGCCCATCGCCGAGGACGCCCCGCCGACCGGAACCGCCGTCTTAGTCGGCCTTTCGCCGCGCCGCTGGCTGCGCGCCCTGACCGCGACCGCGCTCGCCTTCGCCGCGCTCACGGTCGTGGCCCTGATCGCGATGCGGCCCGGTCGTCACGTAGGCCCGATCCTGGCCCGTCCGCTGACTCAGTTTCCCGGCGGTTCCAGCGTCTCTACCGGCCTGCTGCCTCCGGCGCGGCTGGGCGGCGGCGTGATCCTGCCGTCCGGCGAAACGCCCGCTCCCAACGCTTCCGCGCCGTCCGCAGCGGGCAGCGGGCTGGCGCCCGACCGAGTTCCGAGCGCGCCCGTCCTCCGCGAGACTGCTCCGCCGCGCGAAGCGCCGTCCGCGCGCGTTCCCGCCACTCCCGGCCTTGCGCCCGCCCCGATAACATCCGTGCGTCCCCTGCCGAACGGATTGGCGAACCAGAGCAGTGGATTGTCCCTTCCCCGCGCCGAGGCTCAGGAACGCCTGCCCGGTTTCAGCGGCGCCGCGTCAGCCCGCAGTCTGGAACTGACCGGCGGCGTCCAGCGCGTCCGTCTGCAAACCGACCCCGGCGCGCAAAA
>JBBRNU010000234.1:0-6950 GCA_038230115.1 Chthonomonadales bacterium
CGCGCAGGCGGTGGATCTGCTGCTCATACGGCGAGAAGATATCGTGAAGCTCACCGTTTCCGTCGAAGGGCCGGGCTTTTCCCGTGCGTTCGATCCTTCGGTGTCGGCGCACTTCGGGTTGGACTTTGTCGAGAGCGTAACGCGCCTGGAGTTAGACGGCAAGGTGAAGTACGCGAACGGCCCCGGCGGCGCGCGGGTCACGGTCACGTTTCCCCCGCCGATACTGCAGGCGGCGCTGGTTTCTTGAAAGCCGCCCCCGGCAGCGCTCGCCTCGTGCGCGTCGTTTCGTTCTTGACAGAACCCGGCCCGGCGAAGTATACTGAAGCGTTCCGATGGGGGATCGTCTAGCGGTAGGACGGGGGCCTTTGAAGCCCTCAACCGTGGTTCGAATCCACGTCCCCCAGGATATTGGCAATCGTGCAGGCCGGGAAGCGTCGCTTCCCGGCCTGCTTGCGTGCCGGGGGGAACTAATCGCCGCCCCCTCCTCTCCGTTGCGACTAAAGCCCCGTCTTGTCCGCGCGCAGCGCTTGCAGATAGTCGAGAACCGCCTTTGCCTCCCTGCCTCCGGCTTTCGCGTGGGCGATCAGCGGAATCCCGTGCGGTCCGTGCGAGGCGCTCAGGTTGGGAAACGCCCGCAGGGTCGCCTGAACGATTTCCAGCTCTCCCAGCATTGCCGCGACAAAGATGTCCATGCGCGACCCCTTCTCGATCAAGAACTGCGCGATGTCGCGGCGTCCCATATGCCCCGCCCCGCCGATAGCCATCTCGAAATCCCCGCCGCCCCAATCCCAGGCCGCGTTCAGCAGGGCAGGCTCCTGCGCGAGCAGCGCTTTCGTGCGGTCGAGGTCGCCATGCGCCACCTGAACGAACTCTTTCACCAGGTCAGGTTTCAGAGCCGGGGGCCGAGGCGGAATCGTCTGTTGTTCCACAACGTTTCCTTTCACCGTCTGCGCCAGCGTCAAGGTTCCGGCGGCGGTCAGCGACAGAAGGAGAACGTCTCGCCGGGAGAGGCGCGATGCGCCAGACATAAGAAGTTCCTCCTGTTTCTTCGTGAAATAGGACGGCTGCCGCGACGCTCAAAATGCGGGCCGTCCGTTACGTCAACGCAATCCGCTCTTCCCGACTGGCAGGCGGGCCTGAAACGCCCGGTCAACCGGAGCGCCAGCGGAAGGAGCAAATTAAACTGCGTCGAAACCATTATGCGGGATTGCAATCAGGTGCGCTATGCCGAAAGCGCTATTTTGGGGAAAGCGCGCCTTTCTCTCGGCGATAGGCTTCCGGGGAAACGCCGTGATGCTGGCGGAACAGACGACTGAAGGCCGAATGCGAGGCGATCCCGGCTTCCAAACCGATCTGCGTGATCGGCATTTCGGTCGCGAGCAGCAGACGCCGCGCTTTTTCCAGGCGCTGGCGCGTCAGATACTGGTGTGGGGTGACGTTGAAAACTTGTTTGAAGAGGCGCAGGAAGTGGTGGGGCGACAGCCAGGCGACTTCGGCCACGTCCCCCAGGCTGACGGACTGATCCAGACTGGCGTCCATGAAATCTTTCGCGCGATGCAGGCGGCGATACAACTCCACGCGGGTCGCGGCGCGCAGAGCGGGCAGCGCGTCTATTTCGCGGTAAAGGCTCCGATGCTCGCAAAGCAGACGTTCTAAAACAAGGTGAAACCGCTCCTCGAACCATCCCGCCGTCGCGCTTTCGTTCTTTACGGCGAAATGCAGCGCCCTGATAAGGGGCGTTACGAGAGGGCCATGCGCGTACAACTTTTCAACGAAGAGAACGGGCTGACGGGACAAACCGCCGGGGTCGTCGAGCAGGCCGTCCGCTGGCGTAACGAGGCTGTACAGCGTCCGCTCGGCGAAGTCGGGACGAAAAAAGAGACAGAACGTTTCCACCGTCGCCGCCGATTCGATGGTCAAGGCATAGGTTTGCTGGTTGTTGAGGAGAAGATACGCAGCGTCGCTGACGGCGAAACGGCCTCCCATGGCTTCATAAATCGCCTGCCCGCCAAACGCGCATTTGAGGGACAGCGTTCCCCGATACTCCCCGGAATAATGGCTCTGGCTCCTGCCGTTCAAAATCGCGTTGACCTGCGCCAGCCGGGGCGGGGCCGGATTGATGACGACGCCCGGTTCAGCGTCCTGCGGAAGAAGTGGAGGCATTCCATTTGTCCAATCGCGCGTTCGACCGTCGCGAGGCAGGCGCAGAACCGCCACGCCCGCCTCACTTACGACGGCGACGGAATAAATTCCTTCGCGTTGTGGCGTTCCGCCGTGTGTCCTTCGGACACGATGCCGATAGCGCAAAGTCTGTGCTGATCCGCGTGTCCGAAGGACACACAGCCGCAGGCTGCACAGCGAAGAAATTCATTGCGTCGCTTTCGCCGCCGTCCGACCTGCGCTGTCAAAACCGCCGCTGTCACAGGCGAATCTCGCGCCCTCGTTCCGCCGGTTCCGTTACCCGCGCAGGGCTTCGATGCGCTCGACGTAGCGGCACAGCAGCTCACTGGCCTCTTCCTGACTGCCGCTCTCGGCGTACACGTGGAAGAACGGCTCGGAAGCGTCCGGCAGCACCAGCGCCCAATCCGCCCCCTCGAAGAACTTGATGCCGTCCACCAACTCCACACGGTTGCCATTCTGCCCGGCGCTATCATCGGCCTCTTTGGTCAGGACGCGCATGACGCGCCCCTTCACCTCCCAGGGACAGCGCACCATCGTCCGGGCGACATACGCGGTCGGCAGTTCCGACGAAAGTTCCGACACGCGCAGGTCGGTGGTCGCCAGCAGTTCCAGCATCTTGCCGAAAGCGTACATCGCGTCGAACGAGGGCTGGAACTCCGAAAAGATGAAGCCGCCCTGGTCGTCGCCCGCAAAATCCATGCGCCCGGCCCGGTTCGCGTCGCCGCTGCACGCTTCCATCAGGTCGCGCACGTCGGTTTTCGTGCGGGTCACCAGGCCGCCATGCAGCGCGACCAGCGGCTCGATCATGCGCGGAGCCGTGACCGGCACGGCGATTTTGGCGCGTTCCCGCGTGCGGGCCACCAGCACCGACATCATCGCCAGCAGGTTCACGCCCTCGATGACCTGCCCGCTTTCGTCCACCAGGGTCATGCGCTCGCCGTCGGCCTCGAACAAAACGCCCAGGTCGGCGTGCAGCGTCTGGACGATTTGGGCCAGATTGGGCAGCAGGTTCGCGCGCGAGGCGGGCGTTTTGGGCGTTTTCGAGACGTCGGGGTAGGCGTTGAGGGCGATCAATTCGCAGCCCATGCGCCCCAGCATCGTCGGGTAAATGCTGGCGAGCCGCCCGAACGCGAAGTCGGCCACGACCTTGAGATGCCGGGATTTCAGGTCGTCCACCCGGATATGATGATAGAAATCTTCCGAGTACTGCTCCACGCTGCGCCCGGCGAATTCCAATTGCCCGACCTGCTCGGCGTCCACGCGCCGGAAGTCCTCGCGGAAGAAAATCGTCTCGACTTTGCGCTCGGCGTTTTTGGAGAGATAAACGCCCTGCGCGTCGAAAAACTCGATCAGGGCCATGCGCGGGTCGTCGGGCGACAGGCGAATGTGAACGCCGCCGCTGGCCTGCGACCCCAGGATACCGTGCCGCGCGACCGGAAGCGGCATCGAGCGCATATCCAGCACGTTGACCCCGACCGACAGCAGGCCCGAAATCATGGCCCGCTTCATCATGCGCGCGACCGGCCCGCTGTCCCGGCTCGTGACGACGGTCGCCCCGCGTTTGAGGTAGCCGCCGAACGACGCGCCCAATTTGCAGGCGAAATCGGGCGTCAGCTCGATGTTGGCGATGCCCATGACGCCCTGCTTGCGGAACAGCGATCCGGCCCACTTCTGCCCCCAGATCAGGCTCATCGTGACCGTACTGCCCGCCTCGATGATCTTATCCGGCCACAGCTTGATTTGCGTGCGGATCGTGCAGTCGTTTTCGATGCGGCAGCGGTTGCCGATGACCGCGCCCTCCTGAACGACGCAGTTGTGCTTGATGGTCGTGTGCGCGCAGACCGTGCAGGCCGATAATCGCGATTCGACGCCGACGTACACGTTGTCCCACAAAATCGAGCGGTGAACGCTGGCTTTCTCTTCGATGATGCCATTGTCGCCGATGACGGTATATGGCCCGACGACGGCTTCGGCTTTGACCTTGACGTTGCGGCCCAGAACGACCGGCGCGATGATCTGCGCGGTCGGGTCAATGTCGCAGCCGTCGCCTACCCAGACGCCCTGCCCGCGCGTCTGTTCGCCCCCGGAGCCGATGCGAATGCGCGTCTGCCCGTCCATTGCCGTGTACTGCGACTCGCGGTACTGGTTCAGGTTGCCGATGTCGGACCAGTAATCGTCGTCCATGACGTAGCCGAACAGCGGTTTTTCTTCCGACAGCATCTGCGGAAAGATGTCCTGGCTCCAGTCGTAGCTGCGGCCCAGCTCCATGTAATTGAAGATGGACGGCTCCAGAATGTAAATGCCGGTATTGACGGTATCAGAAAAGACCTCGCCCCAGGAGGGCTTTTCGAGGAAGCGGCGAATGCGACCCTCGTCGTCCGTGATGACGACGCCGAATTCGAGGGGGTTGGGAACGTGCGAAAGCACGATGGTGGCGAGGCTGCCCTTGTCTCGATGGTATTTGATGGCCTTGTCGAGGTCAATGTCGGTGAGGGCGTCGCCGCTGATGATGAGGAACGTGTCGTCGTTGAGCTGCTCTTCGGCCTGCTTCACGCTGCCGGCGGTTCCCAACGGGGTATCCTCGACGGAGTAGAAAAAGTTGACGCCCCATTCCGCGCCGTCCCCGAAGTAGCCTTCGATTTCATCGGCGAGGTAATGGAGCGTGACGATGATGTCGGTGATGCCATGCTGTTTGAGGAGCAGAACGATATGCTCCATGATGGGCAGGTTGAGGGCGGGCGTCAGCGGCTTGGGCCGCTGCGAGGTGAGAGGGCGAAGGCGCGTTCCTTCTCCACCGGCCATAATGACGGCTTTCATTGCGAAATACCCCTTGTTCCAGACGACGCGGGCAGGTAGGCGGGGCGTCGTCTCGCGATGGCGTTAGCGCGGCGCGTTCCGGGTCGTCTGGCAGAGCTGCAAAACGGCCCGAAATCGCAAATACTTCCGTAGTTATGTTTCGTAATACGCGGCGGGCGCGATTATAACGGCAGGCGCAGGCGGCAAAAGCCCGTTCGTTGGAAAAAAGTTCAGATTTTTTCGGGCGGGACGGCAGGCACGGTATAGCGGTCAATGGCCCCGAAGGTCAGCAGCGCGCCGCCGAGCAGGGCGATGAGAGGGCCGGGCTGCGGGGCGAGCCGGGTCAGGGCGATGACGACGCAGGCCAGCCCGCACGCGCCCTGCACGAGCGCGAGCGGCAGCCGGGCGCGGGCGGCGCTGTCCGGCCAGAGCAGCAGCGCGCCGCCCAGAGCGGCGCAAATGGTAAGCGGCCAGCGCGCGGGCGTGCCGAACCCGCGATGCGTGATCGCAATCGTCGGCATAGCGTACAGGGTCGGCAGCGGCAGGGGCGTCGTTTTGACGTCGAGATGCTCCCAGACCAGAAACAGACTGAACACGGTCAGAACCATGCCCGCGAGCGTCGCGGTTTCCGCGCGGGTCAGAAACGCGCGCCGGGCCGGAGCGGACGGGGCGGGCGGCGGCTGTTTGTAGATGGGCGTGGTTCCCGGCACGGCAGCGATCCTCCTGATTCTCATTACTGCAATTCGGCGTCAACGTTTCCAACTCCTGTACGGCAAGCAAAATCTTTTGCACGTTCTGGCGGAATGGCGTCGTCGGCTTGCAGCGCGGGGTTTCAGTTGACGTTGAAGCGAATGGGGATTATAATGAGAAGGCGAGCGACGCTGAACGTTGGCGCGTGGAGAGAATTGCGATATGCGGATCATTGCTCTGCGAACCCTGCGCGAGTTCTGGACAGACCACGCCGATGTTGAAGCCGCCCTGCGCGCTTGGTACGCCGACGCCAAACGAGCCGATTGGAAAACGCCCGAAGACATCAAGGCCGTTTATGCCAGTGCCAGTATTCTGAGTGCCAACCGCGTGGTTTTTAACCTCCGGGGCAACAATTATCGGCTCATTGTCGCTATCAATTACGGCGTTGGCATTATCTACATTCGCTTTGTTGGAACCCATACCGCTTATGACAAAATCAATGCCGAAACGGTCTGAGGAGATTTCTATGCTGCGAGCCATCAAAAGCGAAGCCGACTATGAGCGGGCTTTGACCGAAATCGAGGTGTTGTTCGAATCGCAGCCCAACACCCCGCAAGGCGACCGTCTGGAAACGCTGACAACGCTGGTGGAAGCCTACGAGCAAAAGCGTTATCCGATCTCGCCGCCCGACCCGATAGAAGCGCTGCTCTACCATCTGGAAAGCCGGGGGCTGACACGCCAGGATTTGGAACCCTATCTTGGCAGCCAGGCGCGGGTAGAAGAGGTATTGACCCGGCGACGCGCCTTGACGATAGGGATGATCCGGCGTTTGCATGACGGCTTAGGCTTGCCCGCTGAAATATTGATCCGGCCCTACAAACTATCCCGGTCAGCGGCGCAGCCTGCATTCGCGCCGGACAGACCGCAGGGATTGTAAAGGATTTTGAAATGCCGTTCACACGGAACTGCACGGTGGTTGTCGCGGGCTTGCTCGGTCTGTTCGCCGGGCGCGCGTTCTCGGCGGAGGCCCGGAGCGCGCCGTTTGTCGGCTACTGGTACATGGGAACGGGCATGGGGGTTGACTGCAACCTGCGCGTGAAGGCCGATCACACGCTGCGCGTTCAATACAGCGGCTGCTTCCATCGCGACCCGCCGCTCTTTGCGTCGTGGGGATTGCAGGGGAACTTGCTTCAAATTGTCGGTTCGCGGACGCTGGACGCAAAACTCGGAACCCATCTGCTGATTACCCGTTTCAAAGGCAATAGGGTTCTGGTTCCTGAAAA
>JBBRNU010000235.1:0-6945 GCA_038230115.1 Chthonomonadales bacterium
AGTTTCAATCATCGCCCGGCCCGAAGACCGGGCGCAACCCGTCCGTGACCGTAACCGTCGTGTTGGTTCCGTCCACGTTTCAATCATCGCCCGGCCCGAAGACCGGGCGCAACGCCGACCGAACCCGGGACCGGCGACCCCCTGACCGATCAAGCGTTTCAATCATCGCCCGGCCCGAAGACCGGGCGCAACCGCGTGAGTTCATGGCCTGATTATACTGCTGGTTTTTGTTTCAATCATCGCCCGGCCCGAAGACCGGGCGCAACGGTCAATGGTCGCTCGCTTTGAGACGGTCTGCTATCTCATTACGCGCTTGCAAAGACGCTTCAACCCTTTTTCTTGTCAGCCCCAAACTCGCTGTCCTCATGCTTCCTCGCGCACTGTATCTCGAACCAGCGCGCGTACCCAAGCCGCTCACGCCAGCGCTTCCGATCCGCGCGCCCGTCCGAACCCTCAAATGATGAGCGGATCACTAAAGTTGCGGTACAGATCGCGCCCATGCACCTCGACCACCTCCTCTCGCTGCGGATGCAATTTGTAGATGCGAAGACTGTCATGACGCGCATCAATAATCTTCAGCAGGCGGATGCGAAACCGCTCCATGTCCGCCCCGCCCAAACTGCACTCGAAAACCGAGTCCTGCACCCGCTGCCCGAACCCCTCGCAGGCTTTGGCAACCTGGCGCAGGCGCTTCCGACCCTCCGGCGTTTCCGTATTGACATCGTAAGCCACCAGGAAATTCACGCGCGTTCGCCCTCTCTACTTCGCCACAAAGGGAAGATAAGACGGCAGATCGCCGCGCAAATGACGGGCCAGCAGACGCGCCTGTAAATGCGGAATCAGGCCGATGGGCATCCGCGTTTTCATCAGCGGATGCGCCACCTCCTCCTGTTTACGCTCCTGATAAGCGGTCAGCAAGGTCTTGCGGCCCGACGCCGTCAGCAGAACGCTCTCGCCGGGACGCGACTCGAAATCCTCCGGCTGAATTTGACGCCGGTTGATGAGCGTCAGCACAAGCCGGTCGGCGAAATACGAGCGGAATTCCTCCATCAAATCGAGGGCGAGCGCGGGACGTCCCGGACGCAGGCAATGCAAAAACCCGAACTGCGGATCAAGCCCCACCCCCTCGACCGCCGCCGCGCAGTCCGTCGTCAGCAGGGCGTAAGTGAACGAAAGCAGGGCGTTCACGCGATCACGGGGCGGGCGGCGCGTTCGCGTGGCGAAAGCGAACTCCGATTTGTCCCGCGTAATCATCGCGCCGAACGCCGTAAAATAACACGCCGCCGCCTGCCCCTCGATGCCCCGGATGTTGTCCAGCGTCGCCATGTCGGGCAGCGCCAGCAACTGCGTCGCCATAAACGCCGCCTGCGTGTTCAGCGTCGCGGCCTGTTCCGGGACGCGCGCTTCCCGCGCCGCGCGCAGCAGCGTCTGGCGCGCATTTTTGATTTTGCCCGCCACAATCGGGCGCGCAATCGCGATGCACCGGGCCTCATCCGCCTGCGCCTCGTACTGCGCCTTTCGCAGCAGGACGTTGCCCGACGTCGGCCCCACCACGCGGCACTTGAACCGCCCGCCATAATCCAGGAACGTAATTTCGCGCCCTTCCGCCGCGCAGCGCTGCATCAGCGGCGGCGACAGCGACGTGCGCTCGAAAAAGATCAGCGACTCGAAGTGCAGCAGAGGAGCCTGGAGCAGTTTCGCGCCCTCGGCCTCGACGCGCACCGTATCCCCGTCCAGACGCGCGAACGCGCCCGGCGTCGTGACAAACAGCGTATTCAATAGTTTGCGACTCATTGGCGCTTTCTCCCTTTTTCCGGGCCGCTACTCGCCTGGCAGGGCGTCCGCGACATATAGTTGGCGCAGGTGGTAAGCCACGCTTCCCGCCACAAGCGCGGCAGGCGTGCAGGCGTCCACCAGCGAGCAGGGCGGGCAGCGCGCATCGTTCGGGGCGGGCGGCATCGCGCCGGTTTGCCGCATGAAGCGTATGCGCGCGATGATGTCTTCCATCTCCGCCACGAGGTCGGCGGAGAACGTGACTTCCCGCCGACGGCGCGTGGTGTGGTGGTAGATCGCGCCCTGGGTCACCCGCTGCCCGAACACCTCTTCGAGACACGCCGCCTGCGCGCACAGCTGCAAGTCGTCGTGCCGATGTTCGAGGCGCGGCCCGTGCTTGTACTCGACCGGGAAGATCGCGCCGTCGGCCCGAAACTCGACGGTATCGGCCCGCCCGTTCAGTCCCAATCGCTCCGACCAGAGGGGCAGGGCGCGCTCCACGCGGGTCGTCCCGACCATTTCCCAGGTCAGCGTGTCCGTCCGCTCATGCGCCCGCGTTCCGCGCAGGGTGAACACGTTTTCTTCGTAGACCTGCTCGACGTGGATGAGGGCGCACTGCCGGGGGCAGTACGAGTAGTGTTCAATCGCCGAGATCATCACGGTTTCGTCGTCGCTCCACACGGCGGCACACTCCTTCTCGCGCTAACGACCGGCATACAGCGGAGTCATTTTGATTGCCTGCGGCAGCCCATTTATATCCGAATCCACAATGTAATCCTCGAATTGGCGCGGGAATGCAACTTCAGGTTTGCGCTCCGCTTTGATGCGGGAAAATAGGGTATGCGCCGGGGCGTTGCCCAAACTGCTGTCGTGGCTGAAAACATACAGACCGCGACAAGCCATCAGGCCGCGACTGGCGGAATGGTCGTGGTCCCACATCTGTAGAAGCGCGGTCCAGAATATCTGCAAATCCGCTTCGGTAACTTTCGTCTGCTTGCCGAAAGCTGCCGAGTAAAACCCATACCCCATGTACAACCCATAGGGGACAACCGCCTTGCGACCAAATGTGCCGGTGCTTCCGCGTCTTTCCGCTTCGATTCCGTCTTCCGCCGGGGCTGTCTGGACGCGCTCCGCCGCTTTCTTTTCGCTTTCATCCGTGAGTGCCACGCGGCTGACAGTAACTTCTGTCGGCAAAATAGGATCGAAGGAGCGGGCGAATGTCATCTGCATTGGGCCGCGCACCTGCCCGGCGTTCACTTTGGTTCCCATGACCGCGCCGAACATCCGCACATCGTAAAAATGGTCGCACATCCATTCACGGGCGGCATTGCGCTGCGCGACAGGAGGATTGGCCGCTTGCGCGGGCGGCACTCCGATTGCATTGTGCGCCTCGCGGTGCAGATCGTTGAGATAGATTCCCCTGTCCTGCACATAGATGCGGCGGGTCGAATCCGCGCCCTGATCTTCCGTCAGGGCGACAAAATTGCGAACCTTACGCTTGAGGCAAACGTCGGTCACGATACCATGATTGGTCTCCTGATCCTGCCGCGGCATATTGTCCGCGTCCGGGTCGCCGTTCGGGTTGCCCATTGCGACATCAAACAGCAGGACGAAATCGTGGCGGCGATTCGGATCGCAGCAGTAGGTAAAATCGGGTTGCGTCGGGTCAATCATTTTCGTTCGTCTCCTCGTTGTTCGCGGGGGTGGCGGCGTCAGATGTAGCGGCCTTGCGCTCTTTGGCGGCTGCAATACGGTGGCTAATGTACACCTTCTGGTGATAAAAGCCAAGCATGAAGCGGGCTTGCTCTTCGAGCGTCAACGAAAGCGGATAGGACATGGCAGGCAGCAGAGAATGCATGTCTTGCAATTCTGTTTCGAGACTGTAAAACACGCCGCGTTTCTGCCGCTTGATTTTCGAAAGATGGGCGCCTTCCGCCTTCCTCACCAAAAGCGGGAAAATACGCCCTGGCGTCGTCGCGGCGGCGCTGAAGTAGCGGTCAATCACACTGCTGTTGACATTCCCTTGCGCCTGATATTGAATGCTGTCCAGCAGCGCCAGCAGCCGCCCGCAAACATACGGGGGATCGCTGTTTTCCAAATCAAGTGTCGCCAATTTCTCCGCCTCCTTTTCGTTGTTCAAGGTGAGCGCCATTTTAAGGACAACAGCGCGTTTGGTTGTAATGTGATGTTCGGCGCGGCAGCGCAGCACAACGCGGCTGAGTATCTCGCGGGGAACGGCCTCGCCATGCAGCGCGGAATACAGCAAGGCGCGCACCACGCGCGGAGCGATTTTTTCCAGCAACTTGCCTTTGGAGTCGCGGCGATAAAGCGCGGAGGCCAGATCGCGCACACTGAAATATTTCGTCTCTCCCGCGTGATCCATGAGACGCTGCGCCAAAAACCAGGAACGCAAACGCTGCTTGACTTCGGGCAGCGTAGTCGCCAGCCAATCCCGAAAAACGACACGGGTCTTGTTGCCGGTAATTGCCAGAGCAAAGAATTGTTCCGCGTTGTTTCTGGTATCGTCCACGCGCCTGCCATCGAGGGCGGAACGCAAAAGTTTTTGCACGAACTGCGGGTCTGGCGGCTCTGCGACTGCCTCATAAATGTCTGGCTCCTCGCCATGAGGCGTCCAGAAAACATAAACCATCTCTTCCGAGCCGTCACGGTTCAATGTCACGCGAAAATGGGAACGGTCTCCGCGCATCAGGGCGTTCAGCGCTTTGGTGAAACCTTCCGCCGCATCGCGGGACACCGCGCCATTGTAAGCCTGCTCGAACCCGTAAGAATTGGCGGCTTTGTCGTTGACGGAAATGATCGGCGCGCTTTCTCGCGCAATGCTTATGTCACAGGGAAGGACGGATTCCACGAAGGCGACCCGTCCGGTAATCAGGCATTCGCCCTGCTGCTTGGGAACGCCCTTGCATTCCCGATTGGTCAAATCGTCCCAGAATGCTTGGACTTCGGGCGCTTCCGTGGGCCACTGACCTTCCACCGTGAAGACGACACGTTCTTTGGGCTGAATGCCACTTTGCTGCGCCTGTTCTGCCGTAACGCCCCCTGCATCCAGAAATTGGATGATGGCGCGAACTTGCGGATTGTCCGACGCTTCCGCGCATTGCGCCAGCATCGCGCGAAAGGCAGTGTGTTTTTTGGGCGCGTTTTTGTCTTCAGGGGCTGCGTTCGCGCCCAGCGCATAATCGGCGGTGTCCGCCAGCAGGTTCGCCACAATATCCGAGGAGCGTCCGTAATTGTAGGGCAGCATATGAGGAAGTCCGTACTTATCCCCAATGGGCGTGATGCCGATGAATTGCCCGTTTTCCGATACGTCTACGATCCATTTGACCGCCCGCCAGTCGTACATGGCAGGCGGCTTGTCTTTGCCCAAAATGGCGTCCGAGTCCGTATATAACTGCTGTAAAATCACCGGGTTTCTCCTTGCTCGTACAGGCTGGAAAGGTTAGCGATTATTTCGGCGTTGCGCGCTCGCAATACGCCCCTGTCCAGATAAGCCGAAAAATAGGCCGCTTCCGCGTAGCCGCGCGCCAGCCGCCGTTCGCCATTGGAGCCATGCACATAAAACTCGATGTCGTTGCGTTTTGCATCTTCCCGAAAGCGAAGGTCGAAAAGCATTCGGCCCAGCTCGGCGGTCACGTCAATCGGCGTGTCGGTTCCATCCGGTTCGCAAAAATCGGCGGCGAATTCCCGACAGCCTAAGTAGGGTTGGTGCGTACATTGTCCCTGCCGTACACGCCGCTGGAATATCTCCCGATGCTTGATATAATCGTTTTCGGGGGCGTCGGGAGGCAGCCAGACATCCGCATGAACAATGTAAGCCACTTCTTTCAAGCCCAAAGTGTGGCGCTGCGAACGATTATCGCCGATGTCAAAACCCTCTTTGTTTCTCTCCGAGGCGCGCACGGTAACCTCGTTTCTCAAAATAGAAAAGTGGCGTATCGGCTTGAGAACGGCAACCTCGCGGATTCGCCACTGCAGGCGAGGATGCCAGTAGATCGCTTCCAGCATTCCCCGGCAAGCAGAAGGTGTCGGCGTTTCATAACTGACACGCTCGACTTTGGCTTCGGGCCTGGTAAAGCAGGCATAATCGCCCGTGAATTTTGCCGCGACAGGAAAATGAAGCATGATGCCTCCTTATTGTTGTTTCGATTCAGCAGATTGAGTCGGACGGATCGCAGGTGATCTTAGCGCCGATCCCGGTATATTCATCATAAGCGCCATGCCAAAGCCAAAGGTCGGCGAGGCTGCCGGTGTCTGGATGCGGAATAAGCGCCTCTAGCAAGACAGCGCTCAGTTTCTCAGCCTCGTTGCGGAAAACAGCGATGGTAAAGGGCTGAATCTTCTGCCACAGGGCGCGCGTCATGCCTTTGCGCCGCTCCGCTCGGCGGCGAATTTCCTCCACCCACAGGTCGTATTCACTTTTTGTCAGAGGCGCGTCCGCCACCTTTCCCTGATGATAAGGAACCAGAACAGATACGGTATCTTCGTTGATGAGGCGGACTTTGCTGGCGACAGTTGGGAAATCCCAACATGCCCGGTCGGTCTGCACATTTTTGCTGTCCAGCCCTTTTTGGCGCAGTCGGCTGTAAAACAACTCGAAATAGGCGGTCATCTGCTGCGGATCATTGAAGTCGAAATCCTTGCCTGCAATCAGGTTCCATGCCGTCTCCAGCGCGGTTCGATAGTCGCCGGGCGGCGCGCTGCCCTCCATCGGGTCGAACACCACAACGTGCGAGTCTTCACGCCGACGACTGCCCTCCCGGTTACAGCGTCCTGCAGCCTGAACGATACGATCCAGCGAAGCTTTGGCGCGAAATACGTGCGGGAAGTCAATATCCACGCCCGCTTCGATAACTTGCGTGGAAACAAGATAGATCGGCGGCCCGTCATGTTTGCGCTCCGCGTCAAGAGCCGCCTGCGCCGCTTCCAAAATTTTGCGGCGATGCGCGAGACAAAGCAACGTGGACAGATGGCTCACATTATCCTGATTCATGGCGTCGCGCAAAGCGAGGGCGTCTTTTTTGGTGTTCACAATTGCCAGCACGGATTCTTTACGTTCCTTCATTTCCGCTGCCACGCGCTCCCAACTCCACTTTTCTAAAGTGATAGGCGTGTAAGTGACGCGGCGTAGCGTTTCAAAGTGGTCGCTGGCAT
>JBBRNU010000236.1:0-6941 GCA_038230115.1 Chthonomonadales bacterium
CATATTTGCCGCGCAGGTTGGTTGGCAGGTAGACGGTAAACGTGCCGTTCACCGCGTTCGCGACGACAACCTGTGTGTATGTGGCGGTCGTCGTGCCAGGCGTGCGGAACTCGACGGTCAGGCCAGGCGCGCCGCCGTCCGGCGGATTGTTGATGCCGTCGAAGACTACGCTGCCGTTGACGGCGTTATCGGGCGAGGCGATCAGAAGGTTGTAATACACGTTGGCGACTGCGCCGGGGATCGTCTGAATCGAGCCAGCCGGATTGCTCACGTTGAAGTAGGAGCCGGGATCGGTCGAGACGAAAATCTGGTTGGCGCTGCTGCCGACGGTGGGCGGGTTGTACAGCGCGACGCCGAAGTTGTTCAGCTGCGCGACGGTAGCGCCCTTGACGTTGTAGTTGCTGTTGTCGAAAGTCGTGCCGACCCATAATTTGCCGTTGGCGGGGATCGCGACCGTGATGCCGCCGCCCGCGCTCACTTCGGTAATGGAGTTGGCGGAAAAGGTGACCGGCGTAGCGGAGGTATCGGCGGAGAAGGTATAGCCGGTGATAAAGGTTCCCGGCCCGCCGCCCGCGCCATCGGCCATCCAGAAGCGAACGCGGGGGCGAACGCCCGTGGCGACGGCATTTGTGTTGACGACCGAGAACACAAAGTCATTCAGCGTCGTCCCCGCCCCGCTTGGCGAGACAGTGAGGTCGTCGAAGATCATCCTGGTGATGCCGTTCGTCGTGTTGGTCGGATCGGCCCCGCCGTTCAGCTTGTAAAGGGTATTGCCGGACGAATCTTTCTGCGGGGTGGCGTCGTTCTCGTAGATGGGGATGCCGACCTGCGCCCTTGCGCCCAGGGCGAGCAGCCCCAGAGCGCCGACAGCGGCCAGTTTCAACATGTTGGCGTAAGAGCGATGAGTCATTCTCTTCTTTCTCCTCCTTGCGCGATGCGCGTCTTGCCTCCGGGCCTGCCTGTTGGCGCGCTCCGGGGCGGCGGGTTCAAAACCGATCCGCGTTCCGTATTCCGCCTGCAAAATTGGCGAGCAAGCCAATCCCTCAGGCGACGCGCGTCTAGTTGACAGCGCGTTTCTCGCCGACGCCGCGCCGCGCCAGCAAAAACTTTGATAATTGAAAAACTTCGCCCCTGCGGGCTTTTTCGGCGACGAAAGCAAACGTCGCTGTGAGAAACGCGAGGCATCCGCGCGCTTTCCCGGCAATTGTTACGAGAAACCTTTGCTGAGTCGCCGCGCCGGATGGCCTGCCAGACGAAATCAATCGTCGCCGGTCAGGGTGTAGTTGTTGGCAAGGATGCCCAAATCCAGATTGTCAATGAAGCCGTCGTAGTTGAAATCGGCGCGGCCCTGAAAGTTCGGGTCGCCGCCTGCCGTTGCGTAGGCCGCAGCGAGAATGCCCAGGTCGAGGTTGTCCACGCTGTTGTCGCCGTTGGCGTCCCCGCCGAGCAGCGTCACGGTGTTGAGCGTAATCGGGCCGTTGATAGCGCGGCGTAAATTGGAGTGATCGTCGCGCAGGGTAAGCGCGCCTTTGATTGCCACGTCATAGGTTCCACGCATATTGATGGGCAGAAAAACGGTAAACTCTCCCGTCGTCGGACTGGCGACGACCTGCTGCGTATATTCTGCGTTGGTCGTGCCGGGCGCGCGAAATTCTATGGTCAGGCCGGGCGAGCCGCCATTCGGTTTGTTAATGCCATCGAAAATGACTCTGCCGTTGACGGCGGTGTCAGAGGAGACGATGAGCAGGGAATAACCCAGATTGGCGACCGCGCCGGAAACCGTTTGCAGCGAACCTGCCGGGGTGTTGATCCGAGTGAACGCGCCCTGGCTGGCCGTCACGAAAATCTGGTTGGCGCTACTGCCCAGAGCCGGCGGGTTGTAGAGCGCGGAGCCAAGATTATTCAACTGCGCGAGGGTCGCGGAGTTGGGGGCGGAGTCAAGGTTGTCGAAGGTCATGCCAACCCATAGTTTGCCGTTGGCAGGAATGGTAATTCCCGTAATGCCGCCGCCTGCGGTAAATTCGGTCACGGAGTTCGCGGCGAACGTAATCGGCGTGCTGAAAGAGCCGCCATAGAAAGAGAACCCGCCCATCCAGGTTCCCGGTTTGCCGCCCGTGCCGTCGGCCTGCCAGAAGCGCACGCGGGGGCGCGCGGCGACCGCGACAGAGTTCGTATTAACGACAATAAAAGTGAAATCGTTGACGTCTTTCCCGACCCCAGACGCATCCACAGTAACATCGTCCATGACCACTTTTGTGATGCGATTGTTGGGGTGGGCCGGGTCGGGATCGGTTCCCGCGCCGCCGTGCAGGACGTACAGCGTGGCGTTGGAGGCGCTGCGCTGCGGAGTGACGTCGTTTTGATAGATGGGAACGCCGTCCTGCGCCCGAACCGGGACGGCAGGCATCGCCAGCGCGCCAATAACCCCCCATTTCCTGATCGCAGCCTTTGCGCGAGGAAGCATTACGCTCTCCTTGATGCTGCGCGCGGCTTCCGCCGGACCGCGTCGCATTAGCGTCGGGCTTGTTTCAGGAAAGCCGCAGCGTCCGTTCGGTCGGTTTGCAGGGAAACGGGCGGCGAAACCGGCCCGCCGAACAAGTCAACATACAAGCGCACATGACTGCGCGCCGGGGTGGCGCGCAGTCACGGTGTAAAATATGGGGAAGCGAAGGCGCGGCCCGTTGACGCGCAGGGCGAATTGACGGGCCGCGCGGATGGCGACTAGTCGTCGCCGGACAGAACGTAGTTGTTGGCGAGGATGCTCAGGTCGAGGTTGTCAATCGCGCTGTCGTAGTTGAAGTCGGCGCTGGGATCGAAAGCGGCATCGCCGTTGAACGTCGCGTAGGCCGCAGCCAGCAGGCCCAGGTCGAGGTTGTCCACGCTGTTGTCGCCGTTGGCGTCCCCGCCGAGCAGCGTCACGGTCGGGAGCGTCACCGGGCCGTTGATGACGATGCCGCCGAGCGCGGGAACGCTCTGCTTGGACACGCGCAGGGTGTTATCGCCCTTGAGCGCCACGTCATAGGTTCCATGCTTGGACTTGTCGAACTGAACGGTGAACTTGCCGTCGGAGTCGGGAACGGCAAGAGAGCCGAGGTCCACCTGCGTGCGCTGGCTGAAGACGGCGTTCGTCGTGCCGGGCGTGCGGAATTCAACCGTCACGTAAGGCGCGCCCGCCGGGTCGCCGCTGGGCGAGATGCGTCCGGGGTAGTCCACCATACCGCTGATGGTATCGCCCGCGACGCGGAACGACCATTCCAGGTTACTGACGGTGGGGCCGCCGCCGCCGCCCGCGGTTTCCTGAGTCGCAGGCGGGCTGCTAACGCCGAAGAACGAACCGGCGGCATTGCTGTAGTAGATGCTGTCGGCGCTGGTTCCAACCGTGGGCGGGTTGTAGTACGGAACGCCGAAGTTGTTCAACTGGGCTACGGTGCCTTCGCCCGCGGTGTTGCCGTCGCCGCCGTTATCGAAAGTGATGCCGACGAAAAACTTGCCATTGGCCGGGATCAAGATGGACGAAGGCGCTGCTGTAAAGTCGGTGTAAAAACCGCTGATCGCGTTGGCCGGGAACGAAATCGGGTTGAAGGTATAACCCGTGATAAACGTGCCGGGCGCGGTGCCATTGTCCGCCTGGAAGAAGCGGATACGCGGGCGGACGTTGACTGCCACCGCATTCAGATTGGCGACATGGAACGTAAACGAGAAAACGTTCGTCCCGCCGTTGCTGGCCGCGACGTTGATGTCGTCGAAGAGCATTTTAGTAATCGTGTTGGCGGTTGCGCCGGAGCCGATGACGGCGGCGCCGCCATTAACCGCGATGTAGACGCCATTGGTGGGCGTGGTTTCCGGGGTCGTCTCGTTGGAATAGATGGTGATTCCGGACTGGGCGTTCGCGGCGGGCGCGAGCGACCACAGGGAACCCAGAGCCGCCAACGCGAGCGCGGATTTATACGAACGACGAATCATTGCAATCTCTCCTTGAGTAGGGTCTTACGGAGCAGCGCGGTTCCACTCTCGCAGGGGAAGCGCTTGCCTGACAATTCGCAACCGATGCTGGACTTGATTCCTGACGTGGTCGGCGGGCGCCGGGGCGCTTCGCCGAGTCGCGCTTTTCAAGCCGTGTGGCGGAAAAGTGGAATCGGTTGGACATTGAACAATTGAAACGCGCATTTGCGCTTTGGGAGCGCGCCCGGTCTCGCGGGCGAGACGGGGTTCTGCATCATCAATGCGCGCCGGTCTGGCGCGCGGTTCGCCAGACCGGCGCGCGTTGATGCGACAGTCGTTTTCCGTCGTTGGGAGACGGGAACTTATCCGCTTGGTTCGGCTTAAGCCGAGGCGCGGAAGCGTCGTCGGCGCAGCAGGCCCATGATAGGAGCCATGCCGCCCATCGCGAAGACCGCCAGCGAAGACGGGCCGGGAACCGTGACGGTCACCTTGCCGCCGTTGGCGAAGATGGGCGTGTTGAAGACGTTGGCGGCGGGCGAGTAGGTGTTCTTGGCGCTATTGCGCGTGGGAACGCCCAGCACGTCCGAGAAGACCAGATCGCTGCTGCCAGTCTTGGGAGCGGCGAGAACCTTGAAGCTCAGTTTGTGAACCAGGGTGTCGCCGGTCAGCGTGGTGGTGGTGCCGTTGAGATCGTACTGGCCGAAGTTGATGGCCTTGTAGGTCGTGCCGTTGATGACGGGCGAGACTTTGGCGCTGGGGGACGTGCTGTCGAAGCCCACGCTCTGCGCCGAGACGAATGAGGAAGTGGGTTGGTTGTTGTCGAAGACGAGCGGATCGAAGATCACGATGCCCTGGTAAGCGTTGATCGGGTCCGCGTCTGAGATGAACATGTCCAGCGTCAGTGTGTCGCCCGCATTGAGGGTCGAACTCGAAGTCGGATCAACCGCGAGGCGGAACGTCGCCTGCGCCATCGCCGGAGCTATCGCGAGCGCGCCGAGAGCGAGGGTCGAGGCGAGACCCATTGCAAATCGTTTCATTCAAAATCCTCCTGGTATTTACGCCTTCCGGCGTGGAATCGAAGCCACAGGGAACGCCTGCCAGAGGCGATAGCATTCCCCTATCGCTATGGTCGCGGCATTGCGCCTGGACACCTTATGAGCGCCACATCACATACTCTGCAAGATTTATGCCAGAATCGCCCTCAGAGGAACGGTTTGGAAAAATTTTTCCGTAAATTTTTCAGCCGCCATCTGCAAAGGGCGTTTTCAGCCCAAGTTCCACCCGCGCTGCGGCCTATTCTTCCCGGCTTCCCCCTGGCTCTGCGTCTGCCGTCCACGTAATTTCGACAGGCGGGAAGCCGGGAAGCCGCGTCCGGGCCGCGCTGACCTGACGGGGCGCGCGAAAGACCGCGACACACCCGAATGCGATTTGGCCGGTTTCGGGTTCGGGGCGCAGAACCAGACGCAGTTTTTCGCCTTCGAGCAGAATTTTGCCGCCCGGCGCGTCGAGCGGAACGCCCGCCGCGCTCAGGGTTTTCGTCCCCTGGGGCGTTTCAATTTCCAGATTTAAGTCATCGAGCGCGAACGTCAGCGCCGCATTGGCAGGCTGCGGATTCAAGCAGCGCAGAATGAGCGTGACTTCGAGCAGCGAGACGGTTTCCAGGCCGGTCGCCGGTTTCGGCTGACCGAGGTAAGCGGGGGTATCCACCTTTACGACCTGCAGCTCCATTGGTTCCATCGGCCCGCCAATTGGCCCGCAGCGTCCGGGCGCGGCGTCGCCGATGCGGAAGCGCGCAAGGGGTTGTCCGACCTGCCGAACGTGCGTATCCATCCAGGCCAGACACCGGCGCATTTCGTCGAGCCGGTGGTTGGGTTCGCGGAGGCCATGCCCCTCGCGCGGATAGTGAACGAACTGCGTGGTCACGCCGCGATGCCGCAGCGCCTGATAGAGTTCGCGGCTGTTGCCGAGAACGGTGTTGGGATCGTCGTCGCCATGAATAATCAGGGTGGGCGTGCGAATGGCAGCGACGTAAGAACCGGGCGACAGACGGCGATAAATGTCCGGGTCTTCCCAGTAATAGTGGCCCAAATATTCGTTTTCCCAGCGCGACAGGCCGGAATTGCCGTAGTCGCTTTGCAGGTGGAAGATGCCGAACATCGAGATCGCGGCGCGGAAACGGTCGGTATGCCCGATGGCCCAGTTGGTCAGGTAGCCGCCATACGAACCGCCCATGATTCCCAGGCGGTCGGGGTCGGCGACGCCCTGCGCGACGCACCAGTCCACGCCCGCCATAATGTCCTGAAAATCGCCGCCGCCCAGATCGCGCCGATTGGCGACCGCGAACGCCTGCCCGTAGCCCTCGCTGCCGCGAAAATTCGGCTGCAAAACGGCGTACCCCTCGCTCGCCCAGACCGCAGGCAGGGAGTAACTTCGTAGCGTGTGCGTGGCGCGTCCTTTCGGCCCGCCATGCGCCTGCACGATCAGCGGAAAGGGAAGCGCGAACGGTCGGATTGGGCCGGAGCGTTCTGAATTTTCGCTTGATTCTCCCTCTTCGCTGACTTCTCCTGCCGATTTTTTGACATTTTTAGCTTTTTTTTCTGGGTCGGCGTTTTTTTCAATATCGGCGGCGTCGGCTTTGGCGGCTTCGATTTTTTCCGCTTCCATCGGGTAGGTCAGCACGCCCTCGATCGGCAGGCCGTCCGCGCTTATCCAGGAAACGACTTCCTGACGCGGCAATCGGTACGTGGCGGCGAAATCGGCGTTCAGGCGAGTCAGGGGTTCGAGTTCTATGCCGTCGTCCGGTTCGCGCCAGACGAGTTCCGGCGGGGCGTCGTAGCGCTCCTGGGCGTAGACGAGCGCGCCGGTTTCGCGGTCAATCGCCAAGTCCTGTCGGTCGAGCGCGACGTCGGCGTCGAGAAGCGCGAAATTGGGGGCGTCGGCAGGCGCGTTCGGAGGGCCGGAGCGGGGGAAAATGCGAACCAGCGCGCTGCCGGTTTTGA
>JBBRNU010000237.1:0-6940 GCA_038230115.1 Chthonomonadales bacterium
CATAGGATAAAAGGCACGGACGGGCTACTCGTCGCAGGTTGGCGTCATAGTCAAGGCCATAGTACGCGCCCGCGAACGCCACTTCGCCATACGCTTCGGTGTTCGGTTTTAGACGCGGCAGGAGGGTTTGCGCGGCCCGCGCTTCGTCCGGGCGCACCGTCCGCTCGAACTTCACAAACCACGCTTTTTTGTCGTCGAGAGTTACCAGGGCGATGTGAATGCGGCGCAGCAGGGCTTGGTCAGACGCGCTGACCGGAGCCGACGACGACACAGATGAAGCCGACGGCATTGCCAGCGCGAGCAGGGTCATCAATGGGAGGAGCATGAACAAACTCCCGGTCAGGGAAGCGGCGTCAGTTGGACGGTGTGCGGGACGGGCTGCGCCAACTTGTGCAATTCCTTGAGAACTTCGACTTCCTGCGCGTCGAGGGCGTCCATGCGCTTCTGAATGTCGGCGGGGATCGGCTCGCCGTCTTTCGTGTGCGGAACCTGCACATCACGCCACCGCTGGAAATGCAGGTCGTTGTGCTTGCGGGTCAGGGCTAAGACTTGCTGCGCCTGAAGGTTGGGCGGCAGGGCGGGCAGCGCGGCCAGATCAACGCCGCGCGCCAAATCCTCGCTCGCCACCGTTCCCATGTCCTGTCCGTCCACTTTCAGCGCATATTTCGCCGCGCTCATATTGTTGATTTTGAGGCGATAGCGGTTGAACGCCTGCTCGATGTCGCTGACCGCCAGCGACAAGACCATGTCTTGATTGTGCGCGGCGTCACGATCCAGGGGCCAGGGCAGCGCGCTGTCGGCGTGCGTGAACGTGAAAACGCCGTTGTCCAGGCTGATTTTCGAGACCAGCGAATTGGTCTGCCGGAGAATTTTGTTTCGGTCGGCGTCAATCTCGATGTCGGCGACCGTCATCGGCGCGTTCCAGGCCGTCAGAACGGCGGCAGCCATAATAACATGTCCGCCCGGCCCCGGATGCACGCGGTCGGGGATGATTTTCGCGGCCAGTTCCGCGTTGCTGACGCGCGCTCGGGCCAGCATGGAAATCATCGGGGCGTTGGTATCGGCAACGCGCAGGTTGTATTCGCGGCCCAACTGCTTCACGGCCTCGCCATAGGCGATCAGCGTGGTATTGTAGCCGCCCGGAAAAGCGGCGGCGCGCGTCACGTCATCGAAGGCCGGAGCCGTGAGCAGCGTGATGCGAGCGCGCGGCAGTTCCCGCTTCAGGGTGTCCAGGATATGGCGATAACCCTGGACATATTCGGCGTACAGGGCCGGGTCAAACGCGCGATACCCGCCGTCGTTCATGCCCAGGCAGATCGTAATTACGGTGGGCTTGTAGGCCAGCACGTCCCGCCGCAGGCGCTGGTCAATCGGCCCGCCGCCGCCGCCCGTCACCCGGTCGCCGCCCCACCCCGAATGCACGAACGTGATGTTGCGGCGGGGAAAGCGCGACCGGTAGTACGTTTCGACGTAAGTTGTGTACAGACGCTGCTCCGTGATGCTGTCGCCGTAGAACAACACGCGGTCGCCGTCGCCCAGATACCATTCTCCGTCCAGTACGCCGTTCATTTGTTTTGGCTGTCCCGGCTGTTTCGGTTCTGGAACGCGCGTCGAGGCGATAATTGGGAGCGAGAGCAGCGCGGCTACCGTCAGCAGCGCGCCCAGTATTCCGCGAGGGGTCGAATTCATCCGGTTCATTTCTCCCTTGAAATTTCCTAACCTGCATCTGAAGTGCGAAACCGGACGAACGGGAATAAATCCCCGTTCTGAAATGCACAGCCCGCCTGCGCGGGCTAAAGACTTAACAGCGCGCAGGCTTGCGCGGGCTAAAGGCGCTCTCGCCCTCGATTGCCTGCGCGGATTGAAACGCGCTCTGGCGTTCGGCATTGGCATTGCAGGCCACGAAGGTGGTCTGTGCGTTTCAGAACGGGGTTTCAATCCCGTTCTCTGCCCGTTCGCTGATTACAGAGAACTTTATTCGACGGGTTTGCGCGCGACGGCGCTGCGGTAAAGCGTGGCGCGCGTTCGCAGGTCGTCGTAGACGCGCGTGCCTTTCACGCCCGCGAAATCCTCGACCGGCGCGACGAGAAATCGGGGGGCGCGGCGGCGGATCAGGGCGCGCTTGGCGTCGTTCGCCAAATCCAGGGCGTGAACCACGTTCGCGGTGATGTCCAATTCGCGGCAGACTTGCAGGCCCGACTCGCGGAACTCCTGTTGTGTCGGCTCCAGCTCGACGCTGCCCATCATGTCGGCCCAGAGAAAGCCGCCGCCGGGTTTCAGGACGCGGCGCGCTTCGCGCAAAAAAACGTCCATCGCGCCATAGCAATGGCTCGACTCGACGTTTACCACGGCGTCGAACTCGGCGTCGTGGAATGGCAGAGCTTCGGCGTCGCCCTGCTGGAACGTCAGGTTGGGATATTGATGTGTCCGGCAGCAGAAGGCGACCGCGTGGGCCGAAAAATCCAGGCCGATCATCATTTTCGGCTCCAGGGCGCGGGCGATATACGCGCTGCCCCCGCCGCGCCCGCAGCCCACCTCCAGCACGCGCAGGCCGCGCAAATCCATCGCCCCGGCGACGTGATGATACAACTGCCGCGAATAGCGGTCGGGATCGGCGGCAAGAGCCTTGGCGTTGGCATCTTCGGTTTCGTCCAGTTCGGCATACCCGTAGTTCATGAACGTCCAGTCGGCCTGCCGATAGCGCCGCGCCAGGAGCTGATACCAGTTCCGCCAGAGCGCCTTTCGCAGTCCGGGCGACGCGGCGACCATCCGCCCCAGAACCTTGTTTACCATACCCCTCCGCTTTCGTCGTCCGTCTTTTGCCGTCCATGATTTCGCCCGTCCCTTCCCTGCACGCGGCGCGAGGGCGATTTCGTTCCCGCTTCTCCTTTTCGCTTTCGGGCGGCGATAGGAAGCGGAAGGACGGGCTGCATGGCCCCCTATTCTAGTGATCGAAGAGAAATTCCTTGCTGTTGAGCAAAGCCCAGAGCGCGTCCTGAAATCCTTCCTCGCGTTTGGGCGTTCGGGCGATCCAATTCAGCAGGGCTTTCGACTCGGCGGGCGTGGCGTGCCGGGCGAGCGCGCTGAGAAACAGCGTGTCCAGAATGTCCTTGTCGGGCTTGCCGGATTTCAGCAGAACGGCCAGCGTTCCCTCCGGCGCTTTCAATTTCTGCTGCACTTCCTGGCTGTTGAGCAGGGCCAGCGCCTGCGACATCGCGGGCTGGCAGGCGCGCTCGGAGTCGCTGGGCTGGACGCGCGGCGGACGCCCGAACGTGTCCAGCATGACCGAGGGAATTTCCGCATCGGCGAGTTCGAGGGCGCGGGCGCCGAGCGGACTGCCCTGGTAGCGATCCGGCGCTCCCGTCACCTGCGCGACCGCGTCGGCGAGTTCTTCGGCGGGCATCCGTCGGGCCGGATAGTGCGAGCAGAGCCGGGTGTCCACCTGATTACGGCGGGTCGGAACCGCGCTGCGCTGGTACGTGCGCGACCGCAGGATCAGGCTGAGCAGACGCTTCAAGTCGAAATCGTGCGCGCGCAGGTCGTCGCATAGGGCGCGCATCAGCGGCTCGTTCGTGGCCGGGTTCGTGCTGCGAATGTCGTCTACGGGTTCCACGATGCCGACGCCGAAACAGCGCGCCCAGTAGCGATTCACGATGTTACGGGCGAAAGCGTCCTGCCCGATGATCCAGCGCGCGGTTTTCACGCGGCGGTCTTCGGTTTTGGCGAAATTCAAGTCGGCGCGGTCGAGCGGGCGGGCGGTCATGATCTCGCCGGTGCGCGGCTGCCGCACGTCGCCGGAAGCGGTCGCCGCGAGGGTCTCCGGCACGCCATCGTCATTATCGCCCTTGCCCGTGACCTGCTGCCAAAGCCCGACATAGTGATAATAATAGTCCTGCGTTGTGCGCTCCGAGGGGTGGTTGTGGCATTTGGCGCATTGAATGCGCGCCCCCAGAAAGACCTGCGCGCTCATTTCGGCGGTCGCTTCGGGCGCGCGTATCCAGAATTCTTCGTTGGGCTTTTGCGGGGCGCGGCTCACGAAAAACAGCCCGCCGCGATGGTCGTCCAGACTGCCGCTCGCCGTCAGAATATCGGTCGCGACCTGGTTCCAGGGCCGGTTGGCGTTGAACTGCTCGGCCAGCCACTGCTGCATTACCATCGCGTACTTGCGGTGCATGTATTCGCGCCGCAGCACGAACAAGTCGCCGAACTTGAGCGCCCAGACCTGCCCGTATTCCGGGCGCTGCAAGAGGGCGTCAATCAGCCGGTCGCGCTTGTCCGGACGGGCGTCGGCGAGAAAAGCGGTCGTTTCCGCAACGGTCGGCAGGGTTCCAATCGCGTCAAGGTATGCGCGGCGCAGGAATTCGCTCTCCCCGCACAAACCGGACGGCTCCAGATGCAGCTGCCGCAATTTGCCGTTGACCGCCGTGTCAATAAAGTTGTTGATTCCGGCGTAAGCGGCGGGAGCGATCTTCTGGCTGTAGGGCGAGACGACGCGCATCACGGCCAGTTTGTCCATGTACTTGGCGGTAATCGCGGTTTCGCCCGCCCGCTGCATGGTGATCAGCCCGGTCCCGTCGGTCGTGACGAGCGCAACATCGTTCGTATTGTAAAGCGCGCGGTCGGTCACGTCGCGCGTCCGTCCGTCGGCGAACGTCGCGCGCACGACGAGCCGCTGTTTTTCGCCGGGCCGCATTTCACGGTCGCCGGGCAGAAGGTCGAGCCGGGCGAGCGCGGGTTCGGTTCCGGTCGGGCCGCTCGCGCCCTGCCGCAGCCAGGTCAGCAGGAGGGCGTATTCGCGTGTCCCGACGTCGAGCCGTTTGCCGCCGCGATGGGGCGTTTCCATCAGAGGCTTGCGAAGGAACAGGCTGCGCTCCGGGGCTTCGCGCGTGATCCGCCGCCCGCCCAATTGCCGCGTAATCGAAACCCAGTCTATTTCGGGCGCATAGCCGCGCAGACTGAGCCGAAAGCCGCCCTTGCCCTGCGCCGCGCCGTGACACGCGCCCTGACTGCATCCCAGCCGCGACAAAACCGGAACCACGTCATGAACGAAAGAGACGGTAACCGGACGGCGCGCGTTCTGCGTCGCGACCGAAACGGTCGCCATGCGTCCGCCCCACCGCGCCATGACGACGCCTGCCCCGTCGCCGCGCGGCGTCGCCACGCCTTCCGTCGAGACCTGGACGATTTTCGGCGTTTTGGACTCGAAGCGCGCCTGATCGCTCACGTCCCGCTGCGCGCCGTCGGCAAAATGCGCCGTTACAAGCAGCTTCTGCCGGTCATCCGCGTTCGTTAACTGCGCGCGCGCGGGTAAGATTGTCAGGTTCAGCAGGCGGGCGACAGCGGTTTCGCGCGCGGCAGGACGCGGCAAAGGGCTGCGCCGCGCGGGAGGGGGTCGCGGCCCGGCGGCCTGCGCCGAATGGATCGTCGCGACCAGCCCTGCGAGCATTAGCAAATCCTGCCAGCCAAAACGCGCCTGCAAAAAGTTTTGCGCCCGTCGTTGCATATTCTTTTGAGACCGCAGGCAACGCGGGAAGTTGCAACATTCTGGCTTCCTCACGCACATTGGAAGGGAAATTCGCCCCCAGCGCCGAATACCGCAGCATAAAAACGTGGAACCAGATTGGCAGAACGGAGGCGAACGGGCATTCATGCCCGTTCGCCCAAGCCCGTAAGTTGCCGCAGCAATCCAGGCGACAATAATTTGACAATTGTGACAACTTTGACAACAAGGAAACTTTGCTGATATGACCGCTACTTCTTCTACGAACGCGGCGACGCCCGCCGAGACCATACCGCCGCGCTGGGACATGACCACCATTTTTCCGTCCCTGACGTCGCCGGAATTCCAGACCGCCTTCGACGCCGCCGTCAGCGGCATCGGCGCGCTGGCCCAGGCGTTCGACGCGCACGAGGTAAGACGCAGCGAAACGTCCGACGCGGATGAGAATTTTGTCGCTGCCTTCGAGGCGATCACGCAGCAGATGGAGGCGCTGACCGAGCAGATACGAACCCTGCGTTCCTACGTCGGCTGTTTCACCTCGACCGACGCCAACGACGACGCGGCCCAGTCCCGCGAGTCGCTGTTGAACGCCCGGATGGTTCCGCTCGACCAGCTGCAAACCCGTTATGTCGCGTGGGTCGGCGCGCACGACGTCGAAGCCCTGCTCGCCCGTTCGGAAATGGCGCGCGGCATGGCTTTCGGTCTGCGGCGGGCGCATTTTCTGGCGCGGCATCAGATGACCGAGGCGGAAGAGGCGCTGGCGTCGGAGCTGCGGCCCGCTTCCATCACCGGGTGGGCGCGACTGCACGGCAACATGAGCGCGCTGCTAACTGCCGACGTGACCGTGAACGGCGCGACGCGCACGCTGCCCCTCAGTTCCGTGCGCGCCCTTTCCGCCGACCCGGATCGCGCGGTTCGGCAGGCGGCTTTCGAGGCCGAACTCAAGGCGTGGGAGGGCGTCGCGGTTCCGTTCGCCGCCGCGCTCAACGGCGTCAAAGGCTTTCAGCAGACCCTGCGCCGCAAACGCGGCTACGCCGATGACGTCGAGCCGACGCTCACCGCCAACAGCATTGACCGGGCCACGCTGGACGCGATGCAGACGGCCTGCATCGAGGCGTTCCCGGATTTCCGCCGTTATCTGCGCGCCAAAGCGAAAAAATTGGGACTGGCGAAATTGGCCTGGCACGACCTGAACGCTCCGGTCGGCGCGTCCGTGAAAACGTGGGCGTGGCCGGAAGCCGAGGGTTTCATTCGCGAAAACTTTGGCCGCTATACGCCGCGTCTGGCCGATTTCGCCGACCGCGCGTTTCGCGAGCAGTGGGTGGACGCCGGGCCGCGCGTCGGCAAGGAGGGCGGCGCGTACTGCACCGGCATTCGGGGCGGCGAATCGCGCGTCATGATGAATTTCGACGGCTCCTTCGGCAGCGTCAGCACGCTCGC
>JBBRNU010000238.1:0-6932 GCA_038230115.1 Chthonomonadales bacterium
CATTCTATCTGCGCCACGCGCTCGTTGGGCTGCGTTTCCGGCTGTTTGGTTTCGACCTGCTGCGCCACGTCGCTTTTGACCCAGCTCATCATCGCGCGCAACTCGCGGCCCACTTTTTCGATGGCATGGTTGCGGTCGCGCTGCTCTAATGCGCGGAACACGGGCCGACCGGCGCGGTTTTCCAGAATCCACTCGCGCGCGAATTCGCCGCTCTGAATCTGGCGCAGGGTCTCTTTCATCGTGGAACGCACGTGGTCGTCAATGATTTTGGGGCCGCGCGTCATGTCGCCGAACTGCGCCGTGTCGGAAATCGAGTGCCGCATTCCGGCAATGCCCGCCTCATACATCAAGTCCACAATCAATTTCAGTTCATGCATGCACTCGAAATAGGCGATTTCCGGCTGATAGCCCGCGTCCACGAGCGTCTCGAACGCCGCCTTGACCAGCGACGTGGTTCCGCCGCACAAGACCGCCTGCTCGCCGAACAAGTCCGTTTCGGTCTCTTCCTGAAATGTCGTTTTCAGGACGCCCGCGCGCGTGCCGCCAATCGCTTTGGCATAGGCCAGCGCGAGGTTTTGCGCGTTGCCGGTATGATCCTGCTCGATGGCGATCAGGCACGGCACGCCCTTGCCCTCCTGATAAATGCGGCGCACGAGATGCCCCGGCCCTTTGGGAGCGACCATGAACACGTCGAGTTCGGGCGCAGGGATGATCTGCCCGAAGTGAATATTGAACCCATGTCCGAACGCAATCGCCCGGCCCGGTTTCAAATTCGGCTCGATCTGCTCTTTGTACAGCGCGGCCTGGTACTCGTCGTTCACCAGAATCATGACGATGTCGCCCTGCGCGGCGGCCTCCCCAACCGTCAGGACGGTATGTCCGTCGCTCGCCGCCGCGTCCCACGACTTGCCCGGACGCAGGCCCACGACGACGTTGACGCCCGACTCTTTCAGGTTTAGCGCGTGCGCGTGGCCCTGGCTCCCGTAGCCGATGACGGCCACCGTTTTCCCTTCCAATTCGCTCACGTCCGCGTCGCTGTCGTAATACACTTTGGCTGGCATAGCCGCTCCTTTTCTTCGTCTTCTTCGTTTTCTTCGCTGGAATGCGTTTCAAGCGTTTTCAAATGCGTTGTCAGTCAAGAGACACGCAGGGCGCGTTCAGGTTTCGTCGCCGGGCCGGGTTTTGCGTCCGAGCCATATGCCAATCGCGGCCCCGACCGCGACGAACAAAATCAGATTGATGACCACGTTGCTGACGCGATCCAGACCGATTCTGTCCGTCAGGGCGTTATAGACGCGCCACAGCAGCCAGTTCAGCGGGCCGACCAGTCCGATGAGGAAGCCGGTTCGCGCGCCGCGCCGCCGATCCTTGCCTGCCAACGCCCCGATCAGCGCGCCTGCGAGCGGCCCGGCAACCGCCAGCAGCGCGAACCAACGCCCGACCGCCTCCGCGTCCACAATCTCTCGCAGCTCGCCCATGCCCGGTCACGCTCCCGTCCCGCATTCGACCCGTTTGCCGGAACCTGCCGGGAGTTGAAAACTCTTGGCAGGAACTGCCGGAGGTTAAAAACCCCCGGCAACAAAAAACAGGCGTCCTGCGGACGCGCAATTCGCTCATGCCAGGAACGCGCGACAACACATCAGGCTGCGAGAAAAGGGCAAGCGTTGAAACGACGCCAGCCCGCGTCCGTAGGACGCTTGCACTTTGTTGCCGGGGGTTTTCAACCTCCGGCCCCGCCCGGTTACGAAGCGAATAGGCCGCCTGCGTATAGTTAGGAACTCAATCCCCGCTGTCGCGTCCGACGCGGTTGGCGATTTTGTTGCCGCGCGCCATCGCGATAATGCCGGTTCGCACCAGTTCGCGAATGCCATACGCCGACAGCAGGTCGGTGATTTTATCCATTTTGTCCGTGCTGCCGGTCACTTCGACAATGAACGTTTTTTCGCTCATGTCAATGATGCGACCGCGAAAGATTTCCACGATCTGCATGATTTCGCTGCGGTCTTTGGCTTCGGCGTTGACTTTGATGAGCGCCAGTTCGCGCTCGACCGCCGCCGTTTCCGTGTAATCCACGACCTTCAGCACTTCGATGAGCTTGTTCAACTGCTTGGTAATCTGTTCCAAAACCATGTGGTCGCCGCCAACCACGAGCGTGATGCGCGAAATCTCCGGCTTGTCCGTGACCGAAACCGCGAGCGACTCGATGTTGTAGCCGCGCCGCGCGAACAGACCGGTGACGCGCGCCAGAACGCCCGCGTGGTTTTCCACCAGGACGGTAATCGTATGCTGTTGTTGTAATTGCGCCATAATTGCGTTACTCATCGTTTGCACTCGTCATCCTTTGTTCGTCTTTTCCGCCTCGATTTGTTTCCGTCGGTTCGGTCGTCCCGGTTTGCAGCGCGGCCAGCAGCGCCGGGCGGATCGCCGCGAACGAGGGGATTGCCTGAATGATCGTCAGGCAGTCATTGACGAATTTCTGCGCCGCCTCGGATTGCCCGGTCGCCGTCAGCAGGGCGGTTTGGTCGGGCCAGACGGCATAGGTCAGCGGCGCGCGAGCCAGCCCCTCGGCGTAATGCGCCAGCGCCTCCGGCCAGCGTCCGGTCACGGCCTCGCAGCGGGCCAAACGCAGGACGGCTTCGGCCTCGTCCGGCAAATCGTTGGCGGCTTGCGCGGCCTGTCGGCGCGCTTCTTCCAGCTGGTCGTTGGCGAAGGCCAGGTCGCTCAGCATCGTCCGGCAGCGCCACGCGAGCGTGGCCCGCAGCGTTCGCGCCCAAAGCGCGGGGTCAATGTTCCGCGCCAGAAACGCCCGTTCCAGACGCGCGTCGAACAGGTCGCTCCAGCGCGGATACACCAGCCCTTCGAGCGCATTCCATTCCGAATTGAACGGGCCAGCATCCTTCAAAACGGCGGCTGGCCCGGTTCCTAATGCAGGCGCGGTTTCGGACGCAGGTTCGGACGCCGGAACATCCTCGGCTGCAAAGGCGGTTTCGCAGGCTTCCGCCGCCATTGCCAGGGCGACCGCCGCTTCCACAATGTCGTTGCGCCCGGTCGGATGCGCCCCGCCGGTCGCCTCGGCCCGCTCCAGCAGTAGAAAAGCCCAGGTCATCAGAGCGAGCGGCGTGGCGTTTCTGGCTTTCGCCGCCTGCCGCGCCGGGATCAGGGCCTGCGTCAGCCGCTGAATTTTGTCCGCGCCCTCAGCGTAATGCGCCCGCCAGCCTTGAAGCGCGGCCTGCGCGGTTTGGGCCAGCCGCGGTTCCAGCCCCTCGGCTTCGGCCTGTTCAATCAACGCCCGCGCGGTTTCGGTCGCAAGCGGTTGCGAGCTGACGTAGATTTGCCAGGCTTTGCGCGTGCTGCGCTCACGCAACGATAAGTTTGCCCCAGGTCGGTAGCGCGTTCCCGTCCGCCAATCGGCCTCGATAAGCGCGAACTGCGCGTTCCAGTGCGCGGCTTCCGTGTGTTCAACAAGAACCAGACGCCGCCCATTCTCGACTATTTGTCGCCGCGCGTCCTCGCGGGCCAGATAGTAGTCCAGCCGTTCCTCAAGGTTTTCGCGGTCGTAGTAAACGCAGTGTTCGCCATCCGTGAAGATATCGCGGCACTCGTCGTTTTCGGCCTCGTTGAAAACCAGCGCGCCGCACGCCGGGCCGTCATACGCGCGCTGATTCGTGCAGCCATTCACGCTGCGATTGAAGACGATCTTGGCCCGGTTGGTCAGGCGAACGTAATGCTCGCCATAATGCCCCATCGCGATTACGACCTTATAACGGGCCGACAGCCGCGCCAATCGCGCCACCCAGCGGTTGCGCTCCTCCCAGATTTCGCCGTTGAGGGAGCCGATGAAGAGAACGTCAATATCGCGCGCTATATCGGGCAGAACGCGGTGCAGGTCGGGATCAACGCCCCAGAACCGCGCGAAGCGGGTATTGGCGTAGCCGCTCGCGTTCAGCAGCGCGCCCGCGTTGCGCTCGGTCAGCACGCAGTCGAAAAATCCGACGCCCGCCCACATAGCCCGCCCGCCGCGATGCCAGTCCTGCACGTCGGTCACGGTCAGGCTGTCGAAGTCTTCGATGTCGGTTGGAATTGGGTGATGCGCCAGCCCCGAATGATAATACACGTCGGGAACCCAGTCGGGCGGGCATTGCGCCTGCATCTCGGCCAGGGTCGCGGGCGGGCCGCCGGAGCCGTTGGCAACGAACCGAACGCACCTTACATCGTACCGCGCCCGGTCAATTCCTTCCGGCAGCGCCGCCTGATACCCAAGCAGAATTCGCACGCGCCCTCCTGTTGCAGCGCCCGAACGAACGGGCAGAGAACGAGAATGGGACAGACGGAATTGAAACCCCGTCCTGAAATGCTAGCCCGCCTGCGCGGGCTAAATGCGCGCCCCGACTAATTTGCCTGCGCGGGCTTAAGACGCGCTTTGGTTCGTCCGCTTTCGCGGGTCGAATACACTCTTCGGCCCTCGGCATTGGCGTTCAGCCCTTGAAGGAGGGCTGTGCGTTTCAGGATGGGGGTTCAATTCCGTTCCCGCCTTTTCATAGCCCTTTCACAAATCGAAAGGCGGCTTCGACCCGGTGTCCTCGTCATCCATGTCCATCGGCTCGTCGTCCTCGTCGTCCTCGACGAACGCTTCCCCGACCACTTCCAGTTCGGCGTAACTGATGGCGTCGGCGGCGATGAAGATACCGCCGCTGCCGCCCGGCCCCGGCCAATCCATGACCGGCATTCCACTCAGCGCGCGAGGGTCGCCGCTTTGCACCTCGGCGAAGCCCAGACAGATTGCGTAATCCAGATGCAGCAAGTCGCGCGGCGTTAAGGGGCAGGCCTCCATCTGGTCGCCGAAACCGGGCGGCAGGTCGCTCACGCCATGATTGGCTTTGGCGTATTCCTGCAAGAGAGGGATCGCCCGCAGGAAATACACGTGCGACAGGGCGGGCCGCAATAATTGCCGAAAATACAGCCCGCTCCGAATCAGGCAGTGATAGCCGCGCTGGTAATAACGCCACAGCGCGTCAGGTTCCAGGTCTTCGATTTGCATTCGCGTCTCGCTTTTCCGGCCTTTCACCCTTCGGTCGCCTCGCCCGCAATGGCCCCGGCGACCTCCACGTATTGGGCCAAAACCGCTTCCTCGTTCGAGAACGACCACTCTTCGCTGTCGGCGTGGACGCTGGCTTTCGCCTGCTCCAAATCCTGTCGCAGCAGCATTTCCTTGATGGACTGGCCGGACGGGATCATCGGGTAAACGTTCTCGCCTTTGGGAATCAGGCAGTCAATCACGACGGGTCGGTCGGTGATCGCTTTGGCTTTCGCCAGCGCGTCACGCAGTTCCTGCCGGGTTTCCGCCCGGAAGCCGACCCCGCCATACGCCTCGACCAGTTTCACGAAATCGGGCGACGCCTGCAAGTCTACCTGACTGTAGCGCTCTTCGTAAAACATTTCCTGCCATTGCCGCACCATGCCCAGCGACTTGTTGTTCACAATCATCGTGACGATGGGCAGTTTGTAAACGGTTGCGGTCATCAATTCCTGCGCGCACATTTGAAACGACCCGTCGCCCGACACGCAGACCACGCGCTTGTCGGGATTTGCGAATTGCGCTCCAATGGCGGCGGGCAGGCCGAAGCCCATTGTGCCAAGCCCGCCCGACGTGACCCACTGATGCGGGCGCCTGCACAGAAAATGCTGGGCGGCCCACATCTGATGCTGCCCTACGTCGGTCGTCATGATGCAGTCGTGGTCGAACGCTTCGCTCAACTGCTCGATGGCGTATTCGGCGTACAGTTCCTCGTCGTCGGGATAAGCCAGCGGGAAGCGGCGCTTCCAGTCCAGAATCGTGGCGTTCCAATCGCTCGCCGGGCGCGGCGCGACGATTTTGAGCAACTCGGTCAAAATCACTTTGACGTCACCGACAATCGGAACGTCGGCCTGCATGACTTTGCCGATTTCCGCCGGGTCAATGTCAATGTGGATGATTTTGGCCCCGGTCGCGAATTTGTCTACGTTGCCGGTCACGCGGTCGTCGAAGCGCGCCCCGACCGCGATCAGCAGGTCGGCGTTATTGACGGCGTGGTTGGCGTAGGCCGTGCCGTGCATACCGAGCATCCCCATCGAAAGCGGGTGCGTCTCGTCCAGCGCGCCCTTGCCCAGCAGCGTCGTCGTCGTCAGGATGTTGGTGCGCTGCGCCAGTTCGGTCACCTCAGCCTGCGCGTCGCTGGCAATCGCCCCGCCGCCCACGTAAAGAACCGGACGCTCGCTTTCGGCGATCAACTGCGCGGCCTTGCGAATCTGCATTTCCGGCACGCGCCCCTGCACGCTGGTCGGGCGGTACGAGGGAATCGAAACTTGTTGCGGATAATCCCGCGCGGCGTCGAACTCGATCTGGTTTTTGCTTACGTCGAGCGGGATGTCCACCAGAACCGGACCGGGGCGACCGGAGCGCGCGATGTAAAAGGCTTCGGCAAGCGCGTTGGCAAGGTCTTCCACGCGCTTCACGAGAAAATTATGCTTGGTAATGGGCATCGTGATGCCCGTAATGTCGGCTTCCTGGAAAGCGTCTTTGCCCAGCGCCGAGGTGCGAACCTGCCCGGTGATCGCCACCATCGGGATCGAGTCCATGTAAGCGGTCGCGATGCCGGTGACCAGATTGGTCGCGCCCGGCCCGCTCGTGGCGAGACAGACGCCGACTTTGCCGGTCGAGCGGGCGAAGCCGTCGGCCATGTGCGCCGCGCCCTGCTCATGCCGCACCAAAATGTGCTTGATGTCGTGGCAGTCGAAAATGGCGTCATAAATGGGCAGCACGGCCCCGCCCGGATACCCGAAGATATGCGTCACGGCCTCTTGCCGCAGACACTCCAGCAGAATTTGCGCTCCCGACAGTTGCATCGTTGTTGTCCTCCGACCAGATAGTGGGCATTCGGTATCGGCGTTGATAG
>JBBRNU010000239.1:0-6930 GCA_038230115.1 Chthonomonadales bacterium
CAGGTAGGGGCGACTCAGGGCGTCGAGTTGGGCGCGGACTTCCGTAAAGAACTGCAGGCGTTTTTCATAATCGGGGTGGACGCGCCAGCCGTCGTCGGCCCACTCCGCGCGCGGCATGGTCAGTAAATACAGATGGTAGCGGCCCGCGTCCTGCATCAGCGCGGCGACTTCCGGCGGCACGCGCTGGCAGTACACGCGCGCCCACATTCCGGTAATGATCGCTTCCGTGTCCACCATCAAGACGCGGTTGGCGCGGAGCGCGGCGGCGTCTTCGGAAGCGCGGTGCGCGCGGGCGATGGTCGTGAAATCGTCCGGAGTCAGGTCGCGCCCGATGTTTTCCTGGAACGTGCGCCCGTATTCCGCGACAAAGGCGGTTTGAAACTGCGCCGCCAGCCATTTCGTCAGCGTGGACTTGCCGCTCGATTCCGGCCCGACGACGACGACGCGGCGCGCGAAATAAGGGCGCGCGGTCGGCAGCAGGTCGTCCCAATGCCGCATCGGGTCGGCCAGAATATGGCGCGCGGCGACGGGAACCATCTCGCGGGCCGGGTCCACCGGAACGTACCGCGCGCCCAATTCCGCCGCCAGCCGAGGCCCGTAGTCCTCCGACGCGAACACCACGTCGGGCGGGGCGTCCATGCGCGCCAGCAAGCTGCGCCGCCAGATGTCCCAAAAGTTTACCGGGTCTTCTTCTGGCGTCAGCGGATTTTCGTCGTCGTTGTGAACCACGCGCACGCCGCCGAAATGGTCGCGCATCCATGTGTAGCGCAAACGCCCCGGCAGCGGCTCCCGAACGCTCGTGCAGACCTGTACGGTCAGGTCGTCCGCCAGCCCCTGCGCGAAACGGATCAGGTACTCGTGACCCCGGTGCGGCGGCATGAATTTGCCCAGCAGCATTCCGCGAATCATGACGCTGCCGCCTTGGGCTTGCCGATCAGCGGCTTCCATTCAATCGCGCCCCGGATCGCCAGAAACGTAATGATGGCGTATAAAATGGTCGAGGGAATGGCTTTCTGCGCCGGAAGCAGATAGGCCGCGTACACCAAGTCTACGCCGATCCACAGCCACCAGTTTTCAAAGATTTTTTTGGCCTGCAGGTACTGCGCCACGATGCTGAAGCCCGTTGTGAACGAGTCGGCGTAGGGGTAAGGGTCGCTGGTAAAGCGCGCAATCGGCAGGCCGATGCCCAGCGAAAAGACGACCCCGGCGAGCAGCCAGCCAGCCAGAGCGCGCCGGGACAGTGACGTGACCGGCAGGTCGTCGTTTTGCGTCGGGCCGCATTTCTTCCAGACGATCCAGCCGTAAATGCAGCAAGGCAGGTAGTAAAACAGGTTCAGGGCCGCGTTGGCGTAGTTGTTGATTTTCCAGAAAAAGACCGCGTAGAGGAGGACGGCGGCGATGCCCCAGACCCAGTTCTCGATGCGGTTCTTGACGGTCAAATAGACGCAGGCGAAGGTCGTCAGGGCCGCCCCCCACTCCAACGCGCTCATCTGCGCGAGAATTTTTGTAATTTGATCCATATTTTTGGCAGGAGCGCTGCGTTCGGGTGAAAACTTCAGCGGGCGCAGGCTTGCGGAATCGGGCCGTCCGGGTAGCCGCCGCTGTCTTCGGGCATTCCGGGGTAGGCCCACAGGCCGCGCGCCGACCAGTTATAAATCGTGTGCGACGGCCCGCCACCGCAGGCCGGAAAATCGCCGCCCGCGCTGTCGGCCTCGCGCGCAATCAAAAACTTCGCGTGTCCGTCCGCGAAGAGGAGATTGCCGCCCTTGCGAAAAATCGCGTGCCAGCGCAATTTGTTGTCGAAGTCCGACGACTCCAGCGTGTTCCAGTCGCAGCCGAAATCGTTGCCGAAGGGAGACTGCGCCTGGTTCAGCGAGTACATCACGAGACCGGCGGGAGAAGAAATTTGACTGGCGGCGAGGGGCGTGTCGAGAGGCTGCCCATTCGGGGTATGCGTGTACAAATCGTCGCCGAAGTCGAAGGGATATGAGCCGTCGCGTCCCAGAAACCAGTTGTACTGGTAGGTATTGGTCAGGCGCATTCCGTTGGACGCGGCGCACGGCCCCGTCCACCACGTCGCCTTATCGGGCATCCAGGGCGAATGAAACACGTTCTGGTTTCGCACATAAGGCAGCAGGCGCAGCCCCCACCCCTGCCACGCGACGTTGGGGGCGGGCCGCGCCGGGTTGGTATAGGGCGTCACGGCAGGATCGTTCCATGAGCCGACGGGCGTGAACCGCTCGTCATAATCCTGCAAATACAGCAGCGTGGCCGCGCCGAGCTGCCGCACGTTGGACAAATCCTGCGTGTTGCGGGCCGAATTACGCGCCTGCGCGAACACGGGAAACAGGATTGCCGCGAGAATGGATATTATCGCGAGAACCACCAGGAGTTCTATCAGCGTAAAGCCCCGCGCCCATCGTTGCATCGTCTCGCCTTGCTTTCTTGCCTTGCTTTTGCCGCCAGAACAGACCGCCCGCTCACAGCCCTTCTGACAGCGAGACGGACACAAATGTTTGCGTCCATGCGAATCAATCCGAACCTTCTCTGTTTCGGAGCGCCGAGTTCGGTGGCGATCAGGGAGCGCCCGGCGTTTGCAAGGCGACGACGGCGAGACCAAGGGCGGTGGCAAACGTATGTTGGACTTTCTGAAGGTCGGCAGCGGAAAGCGTCCCCATCACCCGAACAATGAGCGTTTGTTGGACGGTTCCGAGAATGCCTTTCACAACGGAAGGTTTAAGCAGTCCAGCGGTGGCCCAATCCGTCAGCAAGGTATCGTCGGCCTGCCCGGTAGCAAGATTGCCGGTGATGGGCGCGACAATAATATCGGCGCGGCGCGTATTGTAGGCGTCCGTACTGAGTATCAGCGCGGGGCGACGTTTTGCGCCGGACTGATCGGTATAAGGAAAAGGCAGGACAACCACGTCGCCGCGTTTATAACGCATCATAGACCGAGTCCTCGTCATTGTCCCAGACTTGCATAAAGGCGGGTTCGGAAAGACGCATCAGGGAGCAAGTCAGTTCGGCGTCGGCGATCTCGTCGGCGCGGGGCAGTTGCAACAGGTCGCTTCCAAGAATGCGCCAGTTACGCCCGATTTTGACGCCGCGCGCGAGACCGGCATCCAGCAGGTTCTGAACGCTTCGACGCGAAACACGCAGCATAATTGCCACTTCATCAGGCGTGTAGTAGGTATTCGGGCTGATTTCGAGGTTCTGTATAATCATGAAAAGGTCTCCTGACGCCGTTCGCGCACCATGCATTTCCGTACCTTGATTATACCACGCGGGAGAGGGACGGCAGGAAACGTGACGTCACGCATACGCCGATAACCGTTGCGTGGGATGCGCTCGCAGAGGGCCAGAGACGTAGGAGGGAGAAGCCTGCACGTTGGACAAATCCTGCGTGCTGCAGGCCGAGTTACGCGCCTCCGCGAACACGGGAGACAAAAGCGCCGCAAGAAGAATCTCTTACGTTCCGTCCAAGCTACGTTACGCTTCGACCGACGTTTCACCGCTTACCGCTGCGCCGCCCAAAATGAGACCGCCCTAAAGAATATTCCTTCCTTACGAAGATCGCGTTGACCGCTTATGGCTGTTTGCGGGGGGTCGGCTGGTAAAAACCTTCCGCTCCCGCCTTTTTCCCGCAAACAACGGTTTAGTTTCCCCCATGATCCACCGAAAATTTTATGCGTAATTCGACGAAAGCGAGGAAATTTCATGGCGACTGCACGCGCCTTTTGCGCCCCGAGTCACGGGGTTTGCGCCCCGGATCAAGGGGAATGTTTACGCTGCCAGCAGACCGATAGCGCCGCGCAAATCTCGGAAGTCGCCGCCCTGATCCTGGGGCCAGCGGACAACGACGCGCGGGCGGCGCTTTGCCGAGTCCTTGCGGAACATGCCCTCGCCTATGAAACGCCGGACTCCCTCGTCGTGATCGAAAGCGTCCGCCCGCAGTTGAGCGCGCTTGCCGACCTGCTGTCCAACAGTCTTTCGCCCGGCGCGCTGGCCTCGATTCAGGCGGCGTATGCGCCGACCGGGGGCGCGACAGCGGAAAAGCGCCTGGCCGCTCTGCTCCACGCCGCGCCGCTGCCCCGCCTGCTCGAAAACGCCGCGCATGAATGGGTGCGCGAGGTTCTGGACCGGGAATGGCTGGTAAGCGTGTTTCATCCCATCGTGGATATAGAATCCGGCGCGCCCTTCGCCTATGAGGCGCTGCTTCGCGCGCAATGGCCCGGCGCCCCGGAACTGATCGGCGCGCCCAGGATCATCGAGGCGTGCGAAAAACTACGCTTGCAGCATCAACTGGATCAGCGGGCGCGTCGCGCCGCCATCCGAAGCGCGGCGCAACTGGGTTTCGAGACCGCCCGTATTTTCATCAATTTCCTGCCCAATACGATTTATGACCCCAAAATCTGCCTGCGGACGACGATGGAAGCCGCCGAGGAGTATAACATTCCCTTAGAGCGGCTGGTTTTGGAGGTGGTCGAAACCGAGAAAATCGAGGATACCGCCCGCCTGAACCGTATTCTGGATTACTACCGAGAACGCGGCATCGGAACGGCAGTGGACGACATGGGCGCCGGCTTCACCTCCATCGAACTGCTTCGGGCCTTGCGCCCGGACTTCGTAAAAATTGACCGCGACGTGGTGCGTGAAGCCGAGCGGAACGTCCCGACGCGCCGCCTGTTCGAGGGCATTGTCAAGGTCGCGCGCGATTTGCGCTGCAAGGTCATTGCGGAAGGCATAGAGACGCCCGCGCAGGCGTTTATGTGCCGCGACATCGGCGTCCACTACTTACAAGGGTTTCTGTTCGCGCGCCCGGCCAACCCGCCGCAGCCGCTTGCTTACGACATGAGGGAACCCCTGCGCGTCGCCGCATAAGCCGTTCGCCTCCCTACCCAAAGTTTGCGTAAGGAGTTTCCTCGCCCCTGTCAAGGCTCTTATCTTGTCCTTTATCTTTGCGATGAGATGGGGAACGCCCGCTTCGGGGCTGCCCGCAGGCTTCCTCATGCGATCAGGAAAAAGTTGCGGGACAAGATAAGTGTCAAGGCCGGGGCGGCACGGCCTCGCCACCGCTTCCGCCCCGGCGCAACCCTGTCGCCCGCCGACCACACAAATAAAACCTGCCGATGCGGTCAGGGCAGGCGGCGTTTCAGGGAGCGGTTCAAGGTCTCTATTCCGGCCCGAAGAATCGGGTCTTCCGTTCGCCGAGCCGAGGGCGAAAGCAGATTGACATAGAGGCGCGGGACGAACGCTTCTCTTGGTTGCCCGTTGACGTGAAAAAGTTTTTCTGTCGGAAAGTGGACGCTGATGCGTGAGTTCGGCAGCAGGACGCCGTCCGTCGCTCCCAGCAGTCGCGCCATCTCCGTGCCGACAATACGCGCCCGGTTCATGGCATCCATGCCAACGGTCATCCCCTCGCCCATACTCCCTGTCCAGTGGTCAACCAGCAGAACCACCGTCCCGACGTAACAGAAGGGTCCGCGCGGCGACACCTCCTCGATCCAGCTGCGTCGGACTCCATAGGCGCGTTCTTCGGCGGGAACGCGATGTCTCTGATAAAACATCGTTCGGGAGATAAAGCGCCCCATAATCGCTCGCGCCACAACGCTGTTTCCGCCGCTCGGCGTGTCCCGCATATCCAGGATCAGCCCCTTGGCGGATTTCAGGCCAGCAAGCGCTCTGTCAAAAGCCGCCAGCAAATTGGTATCTCCCAGCGAGTTGTGCAGACGGATGTAGCCCGCCTGCGGATTCTGAGTGAGAAAGCGATATTCCAGCAGACCGGGCGTAGTTGACGCTGCGGCGTCTCTCTGTTTATAAACGGGCAGCGTTTTTGTAATGTTCGCGCCGCTCTCTCGAATTTCGATGCGCCGCATCTCGTTATGACGGCCCGCAAGCAGAGTTTGCAAAGCCCAGTTCCGGGCTTCCCTGTCTATTCGTCGCAAACAGGAGCCGAGGCGGGCGTCCGCCGCCTGACGAACCGCCGTTCCGTTGATGGAAACGATCTCCATGCCCGCTCGTATTTCGGCGCGGCTGGCCGGTGAATCAGGACGTACTTCGGTGATCAACGCACGGCCCTGTTTCCATTCCGCCCAGATATCGGCGTCAGTGGGGACAAGCACGGGCGAGTTTTCGGTGTTGGTATTCAGGTTGCAGTGGAAGTCGTAGAGTTCTTCGAGAGTTCGCTCCAGGAGCGCAATAAATTCGGCGCGACTACGGACGGCAGTGGCTTGCGGACGGTATCGTTTTTTGACCAGCGCCCAGTCTGTCTGCTTTTTGTCAAAATAAGCATACGATTCGGCAATCTCTTTCCAGAGGGTATCGAAGTCCTCTTTATATTGGGAGGATGTCAGCGGGGCTTGCTGACCGGCTCTTGACGGAAAGCACACCAGAATTCCGAGGAGCAAAAACAGTGGACGATAGACCCCTCTTCTGAGAGAGAAGCGCTTAGGCATTCCCATTCCCTTCGAGACTTTTCAAGCGCAAGCACAAAAATGGACGGCTCAAAAACAGAGGGAATCCCTCTCTGCGATCCGGTTTACGCATTCTGTGTCCTCCTGCCTTTGTCTGCAATCTGCACATTCGTTTGTGTCCCCTTGCCTCCTTGCCGCAGCTCCCGCCGTCGCCGGATCGGAGACGACATCGCGCTCTTTTCCGCGTCGTCCTCATAGATCGCGCCGCCGAACCCGCTCCCCAGAGGTGAAAACCCTGCTTCGCTTTGTCATCGCAGGTGATCGTCCAGAGTCGGAACATATTGAAGCCGACCTTCCTGGCGCGTCGGACGGCCTCGCGCTGCCGAAAATAGGGGTCGCCTTTGATGGTCTCCTGGCGGTCAGGGAATCCGCCGATGGCCCCCAGAACCGGACAGGCTGCCCGTTCTGCGAGAGATGCCCGCCTTTGACAGAGACATACTTACTGTGGGGCGGAAGC
>JBBRNU010000240.1:0-6926 GCA_038230115.1 Chthonomonadales bacterium
CGCGTCCGAAGGACGCCTGCACTTTGTTGCCGGGGTTTTCAACCTCCGGCAAACCGCTTGCCCCTTGCTGCCAGGAGCTTTCAACTCCCGGCTCCGTCGGGTTGCGATGCGAACGGCTCATCTGCACAAGGTAAGTTAAGGCTCTATTTCAATTCTGTCAATCCAGCATTTCCACGCGGTAGCCGCGCCCGGTCAGGCCGTCCGTGATTTGCGCGATGTGTTCGGCGTCGCGGACTTCGAGCAGGATTTCCACGCCGGTCTGTCCCAACGGCACGGTTGGACTGATGCGGTTGTGGTTGACGGTGATGATGTTGCCCTTCAGGTCGGCGACGGCGTCGAGGAGGCGGGCCAGGCCGCCGGGACGATCCGGGCAGGCCGAAAAAAAGTGCATGTAGCGATCCGCCCGGATCATTTCGCGCTCGATCAGGCCCGCCAGAAACTTCGCATCCACGTTGCCGCCCGAAATCGTGACGACGGTTTTGCCGCGCGTCTCGACTTTTCCGGCCAGCAGCGCCGCCACGCCGACCGCGCCCGCCGGTTCTACAACGGTTTTGGCGCGCTCCAGCAGCAGCAGCATGGCGCGGGCGATTTCGCCGTCCTCGACCATCACCATGTCGTCGGCGTACTGCTGCAGGTAGCGAAACGTGCGCTCGCTCGGCGATTTGATGGCGATGCCGTCGGCGATAGTGCTGACCTCGCGCAGGGGCAGTAGATGCCCGGCCCGCCACGATTCGACGGCGGCGGACGCCCCCGACGCCTGAACGCCGATGATGCGAGCGTTGGGCCGGAGGGCGCGCACGACGGTTGCGATGCCGCTGAAGAACCCCCCGCCGCCCACGCAAATCAGGATGGTTTCCACGTCCGGCACGTCTTCCACGATTTCCAGCCCGCACGTTCCCTGCCCCGTAATAATCCCGTCGTCGTCGTAAGCCGATACGAACGTAGCCCCCGTTTGCCGCGCGAACGCCTTGCCCGCCGCCACTGCCTCGTCGAAATTTCCGCCTTCGAGCGTAACTTCGGCCCCATAATTGCGCGTGGCCTGAATTTTGGCGATGCTGGCGAATTCCGGCATGAACACGGTCGCCCGGATGGACAACAGGCGGGCGGCGAGCGCGACGCCCTGCGCGTGGTTGCCAGCGGAAGCCGCCACGACCCCGCGCGCTTTTTCTTCGTCGGTCAGTTGGCTCAGGCGATGAAACGCGCCGCGTATTTTGAAGGAGCCGGTGCGCTGCTGGTTCTCCATCTTAAGCAGGAGGCCGTCCGGGGGCAGGCCGCAGCGGTTCGCCAGGCTGGCGCTGGTCGTGACGGGCGTATGATGCACGACAGCGCGGACGCCGATAGACGCGGCGCGCACGTCGGCGAGCGAAATCAAGGCGGAATTTTCCTTTTCCATGCGCGTTAATTCCGTCTCGTCATCTCGTTTTCCTTTTTGGAACGCACAAGGGAATTCACCTAACCCTCCGGCCCCCTTCCCCACCGGGGAAGGGGGTGACTGAACAAAAGTTGTATGACTCTTCCTGAAATGGGAACGAGCCATCAGGCGTGAACAAAAGCGCCGTGAACACACCCGTCCTGCGCTTCACCTGCAAATTCGATGTTTAGGCTTCCCCTTCCCCGGTGGGGAAGGGGGCCGGGGGTTAGGTAGCATTGTTCTGAGAAGGGCCAGGGGTTCAGTTGGCTGCAAACCTTCTGCCCGCAGCGCCGACCTATTGACACCATGAAACGGGCCTGTTATACTGGCTTTGAGTCCAACATCCTGCGCCCTTTGCCGGATTGTCGCGCCCCGTTATCGGTACGCGCCCGTTGGCACGGTTCTTGCACTTCTTTTCCTCACGCGATCACGCCGTTGTCGGTCGAGAGTTCGAGACTGAAATCAAGCCGGAAAGACGCGGCAGGAAAAGCGAGCCATAAGCAGTAATGACGATGCCGAACCAGTCTGCGCCGCCGAACCCTGCCCCATCAACCATGCGCCGAACGCCGCTGCGCGCCGCCTTGATCTTGACGCGCCCGCCCAATCTCGTCACGTCGGCTGCCGACGCGCTGGCGGGCTTTGCGGCGTCCGGCGCGCTCTTGGGCCGGGCGTTGCCCCTGCTCGCGCTCGCGTCGGTTTGTCTCTATGGCGGCGGTATCGTCCTGAATGACGTGTTCGACAGCGCACTGGACGCCCGCGAGCGCCCGGAACGCCCGATTCCGAACGGCGATATTTCGCGGCGGGACGCGAGTCTTCTGGGCATTGCGCTGCTGGCGCTGGGGGTCGGGGCGGCTTTGCTGGTCGGGCCGGTCAGCGGTTTGATCGCGGTCGCGGTCGCGTTGTGCGCCGTGCTGTACGATGCGTGGGGCAAGCGGCAGCGACCGGTCGGGCCGCTGAACATGGGGCTGTGTCGGGGTCTGAACCTGATGCTGGGCGTGAGCGCGGTTCCGGCGATGCTGTCCGTGCGCTGGCCGCTCGCGCTCCTGCCCATCGCTTATATCGGCGCAATCACGGCGGTCAGCCGGGGCGAGGTGCATGGCGGCAAGCGTGTGACGGGGCATTTCGCGCTCGCGCTGATTGTCGCCATGCTGGTCGGGCTGGCAGGCATCGGGTGGCCCGCTCCAACGCGCGTTGTGGCCCAAGCGCCGTTTCTCGTGTTTCTGGCGTATCGCGTCCTGCCCCCGTTCTGGCGCGCGGCCCGCCGCCCGGAACCGGCGATCATTCGTCTTGCCATTCGCGCGGGCGTGCTGTCGCTGATCGCTTTAGACGCTGCACTCGCCGCCGGATATGCCGGATTCTGGGCGGGTTTGGGCGTTATCGCTCTGCTGCCCGTCGCCGGTTTTCTGGCGCGCAAATTCGCCGTCACGTAATCGAAGCGGGAAGGCTAAAAGCGGGGCCGGGGGTTGCCCCCCCGGCAAACGGCGCGAACCTTTCCTGACGGGAGTTGAAAACGCTAGCCCTCGCCCGGTTAAGCGGAAACCCGTTCGCCTGTCTTAAATGAACCCAACTTGCTACAGATGCTCGCCTGCTCATGGAATGGGAGGGAACGGGAATAAAGCCCCGTTCTGAAATGTACAGACCACCTGCGTGGCCTGCAATACACAAGGCCGCTTCGCCAAGATGTTTTAGATTGCAGAGAAGCCAGCGCATTTTCATCACGCCCTCAAACAAGACGCGCCTTCAGCCCGCGAAGGCAAATTAGCAGGGCGCGCATTTAGCCCGCGCAGGCGGGCTAGCGTTTCAGAACGGGGATTTATTCCCGTTCGACGGGCCTCTCAAAACGGGCATTTTTGCCCGTTTGCCATGCGAGCGGGCATCAGTAGCAATTTGGCCTAAATGAGTTAAAACCAATGCAAAATTTTTCGCCGATACATCAGACAGTTACCGTTCCGTTTCGGTATTCCGTTGAATTCACGACCGGTTTGTTTTCCGCCGATAATCCGTTATTGGCGCGCGTCGTGTCGGCAGGTCGGGACAATGCGCCCGCCAAAATCCTGGTCGTCGTGGACAGCGAAGTCGCCCGCAGCCATCCCGACCTGCTCGCCAATATTGCCGGTTACTGTCAGCGCCACGCCCACGTTTTCACCCTGATACGCGCGCCGCTCTTGGTTCCTGGCGGCGAGGCGTGCAAGAATTCCGACGCTTCGGTTCAAGCCATTCACCACGCCATCCACGAAGCAGGCATCTGTCGCCACTCCTACGTTATCGCGATTGGCGGCGGGGCTGTCCTGGACATGGCCGGTTACGCGGCAGCGACCGCGCACCGGGGCGTGCGGCTCATTCGCGTGCCGACCACGACGCTCTCGCAAAACGATTCGGCGGTCGGCGTCAAAAACAGCGTCAACGCCTTCGACAAAAAGAATTTTCTGGGAACGTTCGCTCCGCCCTACGCCGTGCTGAACGATTTCGATTTCCTGACGACGCTGCACGACCGCGACTGGCGCGGCGGCATCGCCGAGGCCGTGAAAGTGGCCCTGATCCGCGACGCCGGCTTTTTCCACGACCTGGAAGCGAGCGCGCCCGCCCTCGCCGCGCGCCATCTCGACGCCATGCAGCGCCTGATTTACCGATGCGCCGAACTGCACTTGCAGCACATCGCGCAGGGCGGCGACCCGTTCGAGTTCGGCTCGTCGCGCCCGCTCGACTTCGGGCATTGGGCCGCGCACAAACTGGAACAGCTGACCGCCTACCGTTTGCGGCACGGCGAGGCAGTCGCCATCGGCATCGCCCTCGACGCCACGTATTCGCTGGGCGCGGGTTTGTTGTCGCAGGCCGATTGGCGGCGCATATTGGAGTTGCTGGAAGCGGTTGGGTTCGCGCTGTACGCGCCGGAACTTGATTCGCGCCTGGATACGCCCGACCATCCGCAATCCCTCCTGCATGGTCTGGCCGAGTTCCGCGAGCATCTGGGCGGGCAGCTAACCATCATGCTGCTGACGGGCGTCGGACAGTCCATCGAGATTCACGACATGGACGCCGACTTGCTGCGCGAATCCATCGCCCGCCTGCGCCAGCGTCATCAGGCGCGCAGCTCCCGTCCGCCCTCGGCCTCGCCGTTGAAGGCAACGTTAGCGACCGCCCGCATCGAGACGCCTTTGGCGTCGGGAGAAAACGCATGGACACCCCTGCCAGCCGCAGTCCGCTGACGCGGCGTCAACTGGTGGACGCCTATTTCATCGAAAATCGAACGCGGCTGCTGGAAGTCGCCGCCTTTCTGGACCGGCTCGACCGCGCCGACGACCCGGAACTCGCCCGCGATTTTCGCATGGACGCGCTGCACGAGGCGCTGGACGTTCTGCGCGGCGAATGGCCCAACCGCGTCAAGACGATGCAAATGGTTTTCAGCGACCCGACGACGGAGCCGCTCGAAGCCCTCGACCGCAAGAGCGCGCAAGGCGCGTTCGACAAATCGAAATTGGAGGCGCGCTGATGCCCTACATTGATCTTCATGCCCACATGGTTTCGCGCAGCACGGACGATTACGTGCAGATGGCGATGACCGGCTGCGTGGCCGTGACCGAACCGGCGTTCTGGGCGGGCTGGGATCGCTCGTCCGCCGACGGGTTCGAGGACTATTTCCGGCAGCTGACCGAGTTCGAGCCGAACCGCGCCGCGCAGTACGGCATTCAGCACTACGCCTGGCTGTGCCTGAACCCGAAAGAGGGCGAGGATCGGAACCTGGCGCGCGACGTGCTGGCGCGCATCCCCAAATTTCTCGACCGCCCGACCGTTCTAGGCATCGGCGAGATCGGCATGAACCGCGTCACGCGCAATGAAATCGCCACCTTCCGCGACCATGTCGAACTGGCGCTGGAACACAACCAGCTCATTCACATCCACACGCCGCACCTGGAAGACAAGTACAAAGGCACGCGCACGACGATTGAAACCCTGCTCAAGTACGACAAAATTGACCCGGCCCGCGTGATGATTGACCACGCCGAAGAACACACGCTCGACATGATTCTGGACAACGGGTTCTGGACGGGCGTCACCCTTTACCCGCAAACCAAAGTGTCGCCGCAGCGGGCCGTTGACATGATCGAGATGTATGGACCGGAGCGAATCTGCGTGGCTTCGGCGTGCGATTGGGGGCCGAGCGTGCCGGTCGCGATTCCGCAGTTCGCGCTGGAAATGCGGCGGCGCAAGCATTCCGAAGCGCTGATTCATCGCGTGATCTACGAAAATCCGGTCGCGTTCCTGAGCCAGTGTCCCAAGTTCCAACTGACCCGGCCTGTTCCATCCCTGGCAGGCGCGGCAGGAGGGCGCTGACCGATGCAGGTTGGCTCCAACGCCCGGTTCGAACTCACCTACTGCACGAACATCCATCCGGGCGAAACCTGGCCCGACGTGTTCACCACGCTTCAACAGGCCGCGCCGGAACTGAAGCGGCGGCTGTCGCCCGACGCCCGGTTCGGATTGGGTCTGCGGCTGTCGTCGCAGGCCAGCGAGCAGTTGCTGCAGGCGGACGCCCTGCCCGAATTCCGCGCGTGGCTCGACGCGAACGGCTGCTACGTCGCGATTATCAACGGCTTTCCCTACGGCGCGTTCCACGATACCGTCATCAAATCCAAAGTCTTCGCCCCGGACTGGCGCGATGCGGCCCGCGTCGCCTACACCCTGCGTCTGGTAGATATTCTGGCCGCGCTGCTGCCCGCTGACCTCGATGGCGGAATTTCCACGTCGCCGCTCTCCTACAAACGCTGGATCAATGCCGCCAACGCCCCGGAAGACTGGCGAACGATGACGCGAAACGTCGTGGAGGTCGTGGCGGCGATGGCCCGAACCCGGCAGACGACCGGCAAATTCCTGCATCTGGACATCGAGCCGGAGCCGGACGGCTTGCTCGAAAACAGCGCGGAAACCATCGCTTTTTTCGAGACCTGGCTGCTGCCCGAAGGCGGGCCGCTGCTGGCCGACACGCTGGGAATGACACCCTCGGCGGCGGAGGAATGCCTGCGCGACCACGTGCAGGTTTGCTACGACACCTGCCATTTCGCGGTCGAATACGAGGCGCCCGACGCGGCCCTGGCGCGGTTTCAGGCGGCGGGCCTGAAAATCGGGCGCGTGCAGATCAGTTCGGCCCTCAAAGCCCCCCTGCCCGACGCTCCCGCGCAGCGCGAAGAACTTGCCGCCGGTCTCGCCCCCTTCGCCGAATCCACCTATCTGCATCAGGTTCTGGAGCGGCGGCGGGACGGCGGCTTGCGTCACCACGCCGACCTGAGCGAAGCCCTGCCCCACATCGCCGACCCCGACGCGACGGAATGGCGGATTCACTTCCACGTTCCCCTCTTCGCCGACTCGTTCGGAACGTTCGGCTCCACGCAGGATCACATTCGCGCGCTCTTTCCCCTGCTGCAGGCAGGAAACATCACCCGTCATCTGGAAATCGAAACCTACACGTGGGACGTGCTGCCGCCCGCCCTGAAACGCGACCGTCTCGATTCGATCGAGC
>JBBRNU010000241.1:0-6918 GCA_038230115.1 Chthonomonadales bacterium
ATGCCTTCGCCCCCCTTCCCATAAAGGCGCAGGTTATGACCTTCGCTCCCTTCTCCCATGCAGGGAGAAGGGCCGCCAGCGCAGCGCATGAGGGTGGACCCAAGCGTTTCTTCAACCCCAGCGCTCTCGTTCCCCTCGCCTTGCAGAAGAGGGGCCGCCAGCCAAGCGTGAGGTGAATTCAGCCTGGATAAAAACAGATTGACATATTTTCGATAGAACCAAACTAGAGTTGATGCGCGACGTGCTGGTAGAGAACCTGGTTGGTGATGACGTGGGCGGGCTGCGCGAGCAGGGCGACGATTTCCAACGCCACGTCGTCGGGCGACAGCAGAATTTCCGCGCGCGGCTTGCCCGGCACGCCTTCCCAGAATGGCGAGTCCACGCCCGAACAGCACAGGCTCGTGACCCGAATCTGGCTGCGTTTCACTTCCTGCGCGAGGGCGCCGCCAAACCCGACGAGGGCGTGCTTCGTCGCGCAATACAGCGTGGCGTTCGCAATCGTTTTCACGCCCAGCACGCCGCATAAATTGATGATGTGGCCGGACTTGCGCGCCGTCATGTCCGGCAGAACCGCCTGCGTGACCGCCATCGCGCCCTGCACGTTGACCCGCCACAGCCGCTCCATCGCGTCCGCCGGGGTTTCGGCGAACGGGCCGAGATACCCTGCGCCCGCGCTGTTCACGAGGGCGTCAATGCGTCCGAACTTCGCCAGAGTCGAATCAATCAGGTGCGCGATGTGGCTGGCCTCGGTTACGTCGGCCTGCACCGCGTGAAAGCGTTCCGGGTCGGGGGCGAGTTCGGCAATCGCCGCGTTGAGCCGGTCCAGGTCGCGCCCGCAGATCACGACGCCCTGCGCGCCTCCGGGTTCCAGCAGGCGTTTTGCGGTCGCTTTGCCGATGCCGCTGCTGCCGCCCGTGATGAGGACAATTGGCTGTTCCGCCGTCATGATTCCTGCTTTCCACGTTGAAAATTTGAAATTTCGTTTTTGCCGCGTCCGGCCCGCCCGTAACGCCTTGTTGACTGATAATGCATTACTGAACGCTGATGAGTATGGCACGCGCCGCCGCCCGCTGTCAACGCAAATGCGCGAGAAACGTTCGGAACGCTGGCAGGGATTTGCCTCGCGCGGGGCGAATTGCGGGGCATGTTAGGACGCAAACGCCAGATACACGCCGTGCCGAACTGCCTGAACTGCGGCGAGCCGATTCAAGGCGCGTATTGTTACGTTTGCGGGCAGGAGGCGGTGGACGAGACGGTTTCGTTTCGGCATCTGGCCGGGGAAGCGCTGGATCAGGTCGCCGGGCTGGACGCGAAACTGCTGCGAACCCTGCTGCCGCTCGCAGTTCGCCCCGGTTTCCTGACCAACGAATACAACGCCGGGCGGCGCGTGCGTTACCTGTCGCCGTTCCGCCTGTATTTCTACGTCAGCGTGATTTTCTTCCTCATCGTGACGTGGAAAACGGTTCCTGAAAGCAGCGCAACCTTCGGCTTGGAGGAAGCGCGCCTCCAAACGCTTCAGGCATTGCAAAAGGCGAAAAGCCAGCCCGGAGCCGTCAAAACCCAAACCGTCAAAAGAGGCGTCGTCATCGGTTTCAATGCTTCCGACGCCGAAACGCAACGCTTTCTCGTCAGCCTGCCCCATGACCTGTCGGAATACGACGCCCGTCAGCGCGACCCGAAAAACCTGCAAAAAGACAGTCCGGGCAAGCGGTTTTTTACGCGCCAGCTGCTCAAGGCGCAGGCGCTCGGCCCGCGCGGACTGACGGAAAAGTTCACCGACAACGCGCCCCGCATGATGTTTCTGCTCCTGCCCCTCTTCGCCCTGCTGCTCAAAATCATCTATCTGCGCCGCAACCGCCTGTACATCGAGCATCTGATTTTCGCGCTGCACAGCCATGCGTTCGTCTTCCTGGCGTTTTCCCTGATGGCCCTGCTTCCGAACGCGCCGCCCCTGGTCAGCCTGCTGGCGCTGACGATCCCGATTTATCTGTTCGTCGCCATGAAGCGGGTGTACCGGCAGTCGTATCTCAAGACCGGCGTGAAATTCCTTTTGCTGGCCTTCGCCTACGCGCTGGTTTTCTGCTTGTTCCTGCTCGCCACGCTTGCCGCCACCTTCGCGCTGATCTGAACAGGCAGGAATGCGCGCCCTCCTGTCGAATAGTCTGTCGAATAACCGGTCTGCGGCTTCTCCATTCATACCTCAGCAAACCGCGCGATTTATTGAGAACTGATAACGCTTTCTGAAAACGGAGATTTGGCAATTTGATGACACGAATATCGCGAACGCGACGCCCCGCGCTTTTGCTGGCGGCGATGACGCTCACAGGGAGCGCGACACGCGCCCACGCACAGCAGACTTCGCCGAACGCGCCCCCGATTACCCTTCAGGTGGACGCGACCGACGCTGCGCGCAACCTGTTTCATGCCCGTCTGTCTCTGCCCGTCAAGCCCGGCCCCCTGACCCTGCTGTATCCAAAGTGGATACCGGGCGAGCATGGCCCGACCGGCCCGATCATCAATCTGGTCGGGCTGAAACTCTCGGCCAACGGCCAGCCCGTTCCGTGGCGGCGCGATGACGTCGAGATGTACGCCCTGAAATGCGTGGTTCCCCCCGGCGCGTCCACGCTCGACATTGCGCTCGATTTCCTATCGCCGTCCGACACCAACGGCTTTTCCGGGTCGGCGTCGGCCACTCCGCAGCTCGCGGTTCTCAGCTGGAATCAGATGCTGCTGTATCCGCAGGGCAAGGCCAGCAACGACCTGACGTTCGCCGCCCGCCTGCGCCTGCCGGCGGGCTGGAAATACGGCACGGCTCTGCCCGTCGAATCCGAATCGTCGGAAGGGATTACGTTCCGTCCCGTTTCGCTGACAACCCTGGTGGACTCGCCCGTCCTTTCCGGGGCCAACTTGAAAAGCGTGCCGGTGACGCCGGGCGAAACGCCCCTGCATCAAATCATCCTCGCCGCCGACAGTCAGGCCGCGCTCGATACGCCGTCTGATTTCGCGCCGGGGTATCGGCGTTTGGTCGGCGAGGCGAACGCGCTTTTCGGCGCGCAGCACTACACGGGCTACCGCTGGCTGTTGACCCTGAGCGACCACGTTTCGAGCTTCGGCCTGGAACACCACGAGTCCAGCGACGACCGGGTGAGCGAAAACACGCTGGGCAGCGAGGCCGGACGACGGGGTCTGGCCGGACTGCTGGCGCACGAGTACGTGCATTCCTGGAACGGCAAGTACCGCCGTCCGAAAGGGCTGGCGACTTCGGATTATTCGCAGCCGATGGCGGGCGAACTGCTCTGGGTTTATGAAGGTCTTACCGAGTATCTCGGAACCATTCTGCCCGCCCGCGCGGGGCTGTGGTCGGCGGAGACCCTGCGCGAAAATCTCGCCGCCACCGCCGCCCTGATGGATAACACGCCGGGCCGAACCTGGCGACCGCTCGCCGATACCGCGATTGCCGCCCAACTCCTGTATACCGCGCCGGCCGCGTGGGGCGCGTACCGGCGCGGCACGGATTTCTACGCGGAAGGCACGCTCCTCTGGCTCGACGCCGACGTGACTTTGCGCCGCCTGTCGGATGGCAAGCGCAGTCTCAACGACTTCTGCCGCCGCTTTCACGGCGGCCAAAGCGGCCCGCCCGCGCTCAAACCCTACTCCTTCGAGGATGTGGTGGCGACGATGAACGAGGTTCTGCCGACTTATGACTGGAAGGCGTTTTTCACGCAGCGCCTGAACTCGACTGACGCCCATGCCCCGCTCAATGGCATCACGGATGGCGGCTGGCGGCTGGTCTACACCGACAAACCCAACGAAAGCATTGGCGACGCGGAAGGGGTCAACCATTTTCTGAACGCGATTTTCTCCCTCGGCATGACGGTCGGCAGCGACAACCTGGCGATCAGCGATGTGGTTCCGGGAACGCTCGCGGATAAGGCAGGCCTGTCGCCGGGCATGAAAATCATCGCCGTCAACGGGCGTAAGGCGAACCTGGATCGCCTGCGCGCGGCCATCAAAGCCAGCCGCGCCGCGACCGACCCGCTGGAACTGGTCATCGAAAACGGCGAGTATTACAAAACGGTCAGGATAGATTATCACGACGGCGAACGTTATCCGCATCTGGAGCGCGACGCGGCCAAGCCCGACGTTTTAAGCGAGGTCATCAAGCCGCTCACGCCCGGCGGCGCGGCGGGAGCGGCAAGCGCGTCGGGGGCGGGGACTCCGGCCCCCGGCGCGACGTCTGCAACTCCGGCCAAGCCGTGACGCGCTTCCTCATCGTCAATGCCGACGACTTCGGCTGGACGGCGCGCGTCAATGCCGCCGTCCGTCTGGCGCACCAACAGGGCGTCCTCACGAGCGCGAGCCTGATGGTCGCCGAAGACGGCTGGCGGGAAGCCGTCGAGATCGCGCGCCGGAACCCCGCGCTGGGCGTGGGCCTGCACGTCGCCGTGACGTTCGACAAGGCGCTGCTGCCACGCGCCGACATCCCGCATCTAGTCGGGCCGGACGGCAAATTCGGGGCCGATCCGCTGCGAAACGGCCTGCGCTACGCCTTCTCCAAAGCGACGCAGGCCGAACTCGCCCGCGAAATGGCCGCACAGTTCGCCCGCTTCGCCGAAACCGGCCTGCCCTGGTCGCACGCCGACGGCCATCAGCATTTTCACATGCACCCGGTCGTGTGGCGGCTATTCCTGGACCTGTGCGACCGCTATGGGGTGCATCGCCTGCGCCTGCCCCGCGAGGAACTCCGTCCGCATCTGCGGGCAAAGGGCGACGGTCCCAACCTGGTCACTCTCGCCACGCTCATCTTAGGCGTCTTCGCGCGGCGCAACGGACGCGAACTGCAGGCCCGCAAAACGCTGGGCGGCCAGCCGATTTTCGTTTGCGACCGCGTGTACGGGCAGTACCAGAGCGGCCACATGACCGCGCCGTATGTCGTGAGCCTGCTCGACCGGCTGGCGGGCGTCACGAACGAGGTTTATTTTCATCCTGGAACCGACCACGCCCGCGCCCTGCCGCCCGATCAGCAAACCGAAACCGCGCGCGACGTGGAAATGCGCGCCCTGCTCGACCCCGGCGTGCGCGCCAAAATCGAGTCGCTCGCCCTGCAAACCGGCAATTACGCGGCCTGCGAGCGCTTTCTGCAAACGCTCGCGCGTCCATGAATGCCGATACTGCCGCCTTTCAAGCCCCGAATCGCCTTGATAAAAAGTTGAGACCGACCCTTCCGCTTGGAAAGTTCGGAAAAGCCGGTAAGAATCGCCGCCCCGCCCGTGAACAAAATCGCCGCGAATCCGTCTGCAAGAACAAGACGACGGGAAATACGCATGGCCGGGAGCGAACGCAATGGCAATGGCAGTTTTGGGAAATGTTCTGGGGAACGTACACGCGATGCACGCCGATAACGCGCTGGTGCGCCGGGCGCAGGCCAATGACCGGGCCGCGTTCAACGAAATTGTGCTGCGTTACAAGAGCAAAGTGTACAACTACGTCTTTCGGATGGTGCATAACGCGCTCGACGCCGAGGATTTGACCCAGGAGACGTTCGTGCGCGCTTTCCTCAGCATCCGCTCGTTCCAGAGCCGGGCCAGCCTGAATACGTGGCTGTTTCGCATCGCCACCAACCAGTGCATTGACTACAGCCGCAAGCGCAAAAAAACGCAGGGGCTGACGAGTTCGCTGTCGCAGGACAACGACATAGACGACGAGAACGCCGAGCGTGACATTCCCGACCTGGCGTTCGACCCGCAGCGCTTGTTGCTAAACAAAGAATTGGGCGCGCGGCTCGACCAATCGCTGCGCGAACTGCCCGAAAAATTGCGTACCGTCGTGCTGTTGTACGACATCGAAGGGCTGCCTTACGACGAAATCGCTTCGATTGTCGGCTGTCCGCTGGGAACCGTGAAGTCGCGCTTATTCAACGCGCGCGGCGCGCTTCGCGAAAAAATGGCCCCGTATCTGGCCGGAAACGCTTGACTCGCGGCGTAACTTTTCGCACCCTCCGGACGTCCTACTCATGGGCGCAAACCGGGACGATAAAAGCCCCGGCGACGCTCGACATTGGCAGGCAAGAAAATACAGGCGCTGAGAACCATGACGCAGACAAATTATCCCGAAAGCGGTCTTTGCCAGAACGTGCGAAGCCTGCTGTCCGAATATCAGGAAAACGCGCTTTCCGCCCGGCAGACGTGGGAAGTGGAAAAGCATCTGGCGACCTGCCCGGACTGCGCGACCGAATCGCGGCAATTGCAGGCGACCGTGCAGCTCTTGCGCGAAGCGCCACGCCGCGATACCGGCGACGATTTCATGGCCCGCCTACACGCCCGTCTGGACGAGGCTGCTGAAACGTCCGCGCCGCGCCCAACCTGGCGGCAGGCCGCGCAGGACTGGCTGGCCGGAACCCGCGCTCTGCTGACGCCGCGCCGCATGGCCCCTGCACTGGGCTTGAGCCTGGCCGCAGCGACCCTGACCGGCATCGTCGTCTTCAACCGGCCCGCCGCCACAACGTCCCTGTCGCTGCCCGTCGGGGCTTCCAGTGCGGCGCATTCGGCGGCGGTCGCGGCTTCGGAACCGCTGGAAAAGAACGTCGCGTTGGCCGCCAGCAACCCGTTCGATGATCCGGTCGCGGCGCATCTGGAAGCGCATTCGGCGCTGAACGCGATGAACGACGCGGGCGTGTCTACGGACGCCGATTAACCTCTGTTTGCGAACGTGTTTGGAGGCTACGACTGTGAGTTTCTTGCCGGAGGGCGGGCGGTTTCGCCTGCCCTCCTTTCCTTGGAAAATAAAAATAGCGGAGCCGACGCGGAGTTCGCGCTTTGTGAAGCGCTGCGGCGTTGCCTGCCTGCTTCTGGCGACCGGCCTGACGGCCGCGCAAACGCAGGGTCGGTTTTTGCGCCGCCCATTTCTTCAGACGCGGCG